>DJYV01000122.1 GCA_002448555.1 Flavobacteriales bacterium UBA6969 | reverse complement strand
CCCCGCATTTGGAACCACCCTAGAGCTCGAAGCGCAGCTCAAAACCATCGGGGTAGACGTTTCGACGTACAACACCACCTGTCCGTTCGTGGAGAAGGTGTGGAAGCGTTCGGCCAAACTCGCGACGTCGGATTACACGATCGTCATCCACGGCAAACCCCAGCATGAAGAGACCCGGGCGACCTTCAGTCACGCCCGCGGGTCGGGCCACGCCTTAGTCATCAAGAACATGGCAGAGGCAGAAGTTCTGTGCGACTTCATCGAAGGCAAGCGGGCGTTGGATGATTTTTGGACGCACTTCGAAGGCCGTGCATCCGATGGATTTAACCCTGCGGTTGACCTCGCGCGCGTCGGGGTGGTCAACCAGACCACGATGTTGGCGTCGGACACCCAGGCCATCAGCGACCGCATCAAGGTCTCCATCGAAGCGAAGGCCACCGACGGTGAGGCGTTTGCGAATACCCGCGACACCTTGTGCTATGCGACGAATGACAACCAACAGGCCACCCAAGCGGCGCTGACCGCTGGCCATCTAGATACCGCTGTGGTGGTGGGGGGCTACAACAGCTCGAATACCTCTCACCTTGTGGAATTGTGCGAGGAGCAGGTGCCGACGTTTTTTGTGCGCAACGAGAAGGAATTCATGCCGGATGGCCTGCTGAAGCACTTCGACTGGCGCAGCGGGCTGCACCAAGAAACCATGGATCCCTGGCCGGTGGGGCAGGAGGGCAAAGCACCCACGGTGTTGCTCACAAGCGGCGCCTCGTGCCCCGATGCGACGGTGGACCGCGTCATGCGCGCAATCTTGGACCGCTACCCAGGTTCAAAAGATGTTGAAGACGTGTTGATTGCCTTTGAACAAGAATTGGACGCCCAGCCGCTTTCGTGAGCGCGGCGGTCGTATTTTCGTTTTTCATGCAAGCTCCACGCCTTCGTTCCATGTTTCGCAACGTCCGCACGGAGCCGCGGCGGTTTCAATTCCGTTCGCGGCACTTGCCGGATTTGGACCCCAAATGGGCCGAACGCAAAGAGCGCATTGAAGCCGAGGTGGCCGGGGAGCAAGACCCCGAGGCCGCAACCGCACGGCCCATTCGCTTTCGCTCGAGCCGCACCAAGGCGGAATCCGCAGAAGGTGCTTCCGAATGGAAGGAACGGCGGCAAGCGCAGATCCTCGGGTCGCGGTACGCCATGCTTCGGGCTGTGGTCATTGCGGCCGGTCTGGTCTGGTTGGCGTGGCGCGGGATGGTGTGGGTGGAGACCAGTGATTTTTCGGATGTACTAAAGTGGATGGAGGATGCCTGAGGTGATACGGCAGTTGCCAGAAAATGTAGCGAATCAGATTGCAGCGGGGGAGGTCATTCAGCGGCCTGCTTCGGCGGTGAAGGAGTTGATGGAAAACGCCGTGGACGCCGGTGCCTCGCGCATTGACGTGCGCGTTTTGGACGCCGGTCGCACGTTGATCCATGTGATGGACAACGGAGTGGGCATGGTCGAAGCCGATGCGAAGCGCTGCTTTGACCGCCACGCCACCTCCAAAATCACGTCGGCCGACGACCTGTTCACCATCGTGTCCAAAGGATTCCGTGGCGAGGCGCTGGCTTCGATTGCGTCGATTGCTCATGTCGAATTGAAGACGCGCCACACGAGCGATGAGTGCGGCACCCAGTTGAACATGGAAGGAGGGGCCTTGGCCCAAGAAACCCTCGTGGCGATGGAAGTGGGTACCCAGATTGCCGTGCGCCACTTGTTTTTCAACGTGCCCGCCCGTCGAAACTTTCTGAAATCCGACGCCGTTGAAATGCGGCACGTCATCGATGAATTTCACCGCGTCGCGTTGGCGCACGAGGCCATTTATTTCACGCTCACCCACAACGATAGCGAGTTGTTTGATTTGCGGCCGTCCACCTTGCGCAAGCGCGTCATTGGCGTGTTCGGGAGCAAGTACGATGAGCGCCTGGTGCCCGTCGAAGAAAGCACAGATGTGCTAGGGGTGAAGGGATTTGTCGGGAAGCCGGCCTTCGCCCGCCGCACGCGGGGCGAGCAGTTTTTGTTCGTCAACCAGCGGTTTGTCAAGCACGGGCTCATTCACCGGACCATCATGAATGCCTATGAAGGGTTGCTGCCTCCCGGTCAATACCCGCTCTACGTGCTGTTTCTGACCATTGATCCCGCGCGACTCGACGTCAACATCCACCCGACCAAAACGGAAATCAAATTCGACGAAGACCAGCACATTCAGTCCCTGCTGCTGCCTTCGATTCGCCGAGGGTTGGGCAAACACGCGGTGGCACCTTCGTTGGACTTCGATCAGGAGTCCAGCTTGAACATCGCCCCGCTGCCGAAGGACCGCGTCGTGGCAGAACCGGTGGTGCAGGTCAATACCGATTACAACCCATTCCAATCCAAAGCCGCTTCGGGCGAGTCTTCAGGCGGCTCTTCAGGCGGCGGGTTGCGGCCTGGACGCGGCCAAATGGATGCGTGGAAATCGCTCTACGAAAAGGCATGGCAACCCGAGGGCGAAGTTGGGCCGGTGGCGCACGAAGAGCATGCCATGCAATCTTCGGCTTCTGGTGAAGTCGGCGCGCAACTTGAGGCAGGCGATGAGGTCGTCGTGAAGCAGCGTCCGCTGTTTCAATTGCAGACCAAGTACATCGTGACCGCCACCAAATCGGGTTTGCTCGTCATCGACCAACACCGCGCGCACCAGCGCATCTTGTATGAGGAGTTGGTGCGCCAATTGGAGCCGGAGGGCGCTCCGGCGGCTACGCAGCAATTGCTCTTCCCTGCAGCCATTGATCTCAATGCGGCGGATCAGTTGTTCGTTTTGCAATCACGCGACTGGCTGGCCAAGTTTGGCTTGCTGGTGGCCGAACACGACGATGGGGTGGAAGTCCAAGGCATGCCTTTGGAGGCAGACACCACACCGGAATCGCTCATCCAGGCCATCCTCGAGGAACGCGCTGCCGAGGTGGCGGGTGTGAGCCGGGAGGAACGGGTCGCTGCACGGCTTGCGGCCTCCATGGCCGTTCGGGTGGGCAAGGCCCTCAAGCCCGAGGAGATGGTGGACTTGGTCGACCGGCTGTTTGGCTGCTCGACGCCAGCCCTCGACCCCTTTGGTCGCACGGTCATTGTTAATTTTGAATCCAACGAACTCGAGCAACGATTCCGCTGATGCTGAACAACGCCCCACCGGTGGTCAAAAATTTGATCATCATCAACGTACTTTTTTACTTGGCGACATTGGCACTGGGGGAATACCAGATGCTCCACTACTTCGCAGGGACGTATCCGGGCTCGCCCAACTTTTACCCGTGGCAAGTCATCACGCACATGTTCATGCACGGCGGCCT
>DJYV01000111.1:645-2709 GCA_002448555.1 Flavobacteriales bacterium UBA6969 | reverse complement strand
CGTCATCCGAAAACTCACGGACCCGAATGGCCAAGGTGCGCGAAACGTTTACAAGCCCGCCCCATTGCTTGCGTCCTTCCCACCATCGGTCGTAGGCCGTATTGGTCCGAAAAACGAGAAAAAGCGACAGCACAAATCCGAGAAGGGAGTGCACCACATTGCTCACTTCCATGGGCTCCTCCAACACCTCCAATTCAATGTAGCAAATGCCGGCTGTGAACAGGCCCATTGCTGCCATCGCCGGCAACAGCTTGCCAACGACCTGGCGATTGTACGTGTGGAAGATGAGGCTAAACCAACTTTTGGGATTGTAGTGAATCATGGGGCGAAAGTGCAAATTGAAACCCCAAAGAAACGAAGAAGCCCCCCGGAAAACCGAGGGGCTCACTACAATCACAGTAAGAAATTAATCCGCTAACAACGCGGCATTGTAGTACAAGTCGCTTCGGTGGGTGTTCGCTTAGCGAACCACGGAGAATCGTTGGGTCGAGATGCCTTCTTCACCGACCACCTGCACGAAGTACACGCCAACGGGCCAATCCGATGCATCCCATTGCAACGACCCTGTTGCCAAAGGCTGCATCGCCAGCATTTCGCGTCCGGCAACATTCATCACATGCAGTGACGCCCAACGCGCCGGCAAATTTGTAATCTCAATCATACCGCGCGTTGGGTTGGGATAGAGGACCATTGAAGCTCCGTCCATGTCGACAACGGTGACACTGGATTCAACCGTGACCAGCACTGTTACGCTGCATCCAAGGTCATCTTGAACTTTAACAAGGTAATCTCCAGCAGGCAAATAGGCGTCTGCAACCTCGTTTCCATCCGCATCGTAAATGTCAACGGTATAAGGCGGCACACCCCCACTTGGATCGGCCGTGATTGTTCCGCTCTCTGAACCGTCGTCCGGGGTTGAGCTGACGGTAAGGGTCAAAGCAGGACTCGTCGGGTCGTTGATGTCAACCGCCACCGATGTTGTGCAACCCGCGGTGTCTTCAACGTGGATGACGTACGTACCGGAAAGCAAGCCTGAGAAGACTCCGTCCTCGGTTTCGAATACCTCCTGTCCTTGGTAATCGCCCAGCAGAATGGCGTCAGGCGCATTGGCAACATCCACATAAATGATCCCATCCTCGCCATCAACGCATGCGTTGTCTACGGTCGAGGTGGTCACCTCCAGTTCGTAGCAACTGCCATCGTCTACCGTCGCATCATCGTCGTAATTGCACGCGTCTTCATCGGTACAGCCCTCGATATAAGGCGTAAGTACAGCCCCCATCAGGTGCAAAATTCCATTATCAGCAGGGATATCGGCTTGCACCACCGCCGCTCCACCGACCATCACAGATCCTTCTGCAACCTCAACCAAAACCGCATCACCCGCCAGGGTGATCAGTTGGTCGCCATCCTGAAGATCCGTTGACGCAAGGAGGTCGTCCACTACGTGCAAGAGCAACCCTTCGGTCAGCCCGTCCACGTCCAACAACAATTCGTCCAAGGTCAATTCCTCGGATTCCAAAAACTCCATGATGGCCGAATCCGTAGGAGCAAAGACCGTATAGTTTGCTGGTACGCTCAACTCATCAATGATTCCTGTAAGCGTGAGCAAGGTGTCCAAGAGGGTCAAGCCAGCATCTGCGATGGCGTCGGATAAGAAATTCGTCGGCATGATGATTTCATTCACCACGTGCACAATACCATTCTGCGTGAGGTTGTCAGCGTTGGTCACCTCCGCTGCATTCACATACACTGCCCCCTCGGAGGAGGTGATGAACAACTCGTCTCCAGAATCGGCTGTCACATTTCCCGCTGCTAACAGGTCTCCACTTGTCAAGGCGGCAGAACCAACAGAATGAACGAGCAACGCGTCCAAGAAATCAGGGTTGTAAACGATGTCGATGATACTCAAGTCATTCGCGTCCGCATAATCCAAAATGGCCCCGTCCGTCGGAGCAAAAATCGTCCCGGCACCGATGGCAGAAAACGCTCCATCCAGGCCCAGGAAATTCAAAGCAGTCGTGAGATAGTTGTGCTGAGTACTGGCATCGAGCCACTGGTAAA
>DJYV01000111.1:0-337 GCA_002448555.1 Flavobacteriales bacterium UBA6969 | reverse complement strand
TGGCATCGAGCCACTGGTAAATTCCATCAGACACAGCCACCACTTCGTCCAACAGATGAAGCACGCCATTCGAAGCCTCAAGATCCGCTGCCGATACGTCCGTAGCGTTGACCACCTCATCCTCTTGGAAAGAAATGGGCATGCCCAGGGCTGTCGTCACCACACTATCTCCCGATAATGCACTGAACATGATCGCTTCGTTCGGAACGATGTGATACAAAGCCATGTTCACGGCACTTTCAGAGGCGATAAAATCCGCCGTTGTCATTCCCATTGCCGCCGCATACGCGTCAATCGCATCATTGTTGGGGACCAGCACTGTCAAATCTGTCTCTGA
>DJYV01000036.1 GCA_002448555.1 Flavobacteriales bacterium UBA6969 | reverse complement strand
TCGTGGGTATTGATGTTGTTGACGTAGGAGAAGAGGTTCTCCGCAAACGACGTGTTATACGTCATGGCCACTTCCACAGGCACACCGTTGCGCTCACCGCTTACGTGAATGACTTCGGAAATGAGGGGCTCGCGGTTCGAATCGAGGTAGCCTACGAAATCCTTGAGGCCTTCGGTCGAGTGGAAGGTCTCGCTCAAGAACCCGAGGTCGTTGCCTTCTTCGTCTTGCACCGTTTCACGGTGATCGGTTAATGAGATGGTCAGCCCTTGGTTGAGGAACGCCAGCTCGCGCATGCGATCTGCCAATGTATCGTAGGAGTAAACAAGGGTCTCGAAGATTTGCTCATCGGGCTGGAATTCGACCGTCGTGCCATTCTTGTTTGACGTGCCGATTTCACGCACGGCATACGATTCTTTACCCCGACTGTATTCCTGCTCATGAATCTTGCCGTCTCGGTGCACTTCTGCTCGCAGGTGACTCGAAAGGGCATTTACGCACGATACCCCAACGCCGTGAAGACCACCGGAGACCTTGTAGCTGTCTTTGTCGAATTTACCACCGGCACCGATTTTGGTCATGACCACCTCGAGGGCGGAGACGCCTTCTTTTTCGTGGATGCCGACGGGGATGCCACGGCCGTTGTCCTCTACGCGAATGCCGTTGGATTCGGTGATGGTCACGTGGATCGTGTCGCAATGCCCAGCCAACGCCTCGTCAATGGAGTTGTCAACGACCTCGTACACCAAGTGGTGCAAGCCGCGAACGCCCACATCTCCAATGTACATGGAGGGGCGCATGCGCACGTGTTCCATGCCCTCGAGGGCTTGGATATTAGATGCGTCGTATTTGGTGGTACCTGGGGTGGGTTTTTGATTTTCTTCCGCCATGGTTTTCTCGTTCAATTTGGTGCAAACCCGACCTGCGGGTTTAGACTTTAAAAATAGCACGAAACACCCGCAAACGCTGAGGTTTCCGGCGGTTAATATGCGCAGTTTTCCACAGGAATCTGCACTTTCCTCACAAGCGGGGCGAGGCGGTTAAAAGGCGTAGTTGAATCCGAATGTGACCCGCGTCCCTTGGCTGTTGTATCCAAAGAGGAGGGGGTTGGATCGGTTCAAGAGGTTTTCGCCTGATAACCAGGCACCAAGTCGGGCGTTGTAGCGGTATTCAACGCGGATATTCCAGTCCACGATGTCGGCGAGATCATAAGCGTATCCGATGTTTTCAGTACCGTTCATGATGTAGTTCTCTCCAGCCGACTCAACTGGCACCGCTTGCAATCCTCGGCGACCGGCTACTGTGCGCACGCCGGTCTGGACAATCAGTTTATCCTTGAAGTTGTGCCGAGCGCGCACGTTGATTTCAATTCCGGGCAGGTTCCAAGGGGTTTGCTCACTCAGGGCGGAGTCACGCACCGCGTACGTGTGCTGCTGAATCTGTCCCTGGAGGGAGGTGGATGCCCCAAGTGCCAGGTTGGCATTGGCTTGAAGCGTGGTGATGGAGAGGTCTTGGTAGATGGGTTGAAACCCTGCGCCCGATCCGTAGACGTCCATTGGCGCCCAAGTGAGTGCTTGGTTGACCCGGCGGTGGGACGCGCTCAGGTCGAAGGTAAACGCCGAGGTAATGGACCCGCGCATACCGCCTGTCGCGTGGAGTGTTTCGTATGAATTCTTCCAGATGGATGCCGTGTCAGCAGGTGAGGGCAGGAAAGGGTTGGACTGCAAAGCCGCCTCAAACCGGTTTTGGTTGACCCCACCGTTCACCGAGACGTAGGGGATGAACAGGTTTTGAAGCAACGAGACGGATGCCTCCAATTCCGGCACGAACAAAAAGGGTTGGTTGCCCTGAGCGTCCACCCACATGCCGAATCCCACTTTGGTTTTGAGAGCCTTGTGGTCCTTGTACACGGCGGGATGCAAATCAAAAATGGCTTGCTTCATGGTGGGCACGATTAACCCTTCTTCCGCCCGGTCCAACCGGTCGATGTTGGCATGGGCAACCAATGCCACTGGGTTGCCGTCGATGTGGCCTTTCAGTTGGCCATGGATGTCGAAGTTATGCTCGTTGGTGTTGCGGTCATTCCAGAGCGTTCCGTAGTCTACTACAACGCGGTGGTTCCACGTGCGTTTGGCAGACTCCATGTCACCGAATTCCGCCCGCAGATGGAAGGTGCTAAACTGACCTGAATCACCGAGTGAGAAGTGAGAACTGTCTGGTTCATTCAACCCATCGACGCGACCATAGTAGCTAATGGCTTGCCAGTCGTATATCCCACTTACCTTGACGTATTCTTTTTTGAAAAAGAGTTTGTACCAGCCTTCCAAGGCGTTGCTGCTGAAATTTTGAGGCACGCCCTGCCCCAAAGCGTCATCATCGTACAGGAATCCGCCCCGAGTGCTATGGTGAGCAAACTCCACACCCCACGCTCGCTCTCGTTCGCGCAAGTCGGCGTAGTTCACTAGCAACATGGGGCTCGTGTAGTTTCCCATGCCGGCTTCTACAAAACCTTTGTACAGGCGTTGCAGTGGATCTTCCACTTTCAGTCGCTTGGCTTTTTCCCGCTCCCATGTGGGTTGTACGTCGATGCGTTTGGGCAAAACGGAATACGTGAATTCCGGCTTCTGCAGGCCAATGACAGCCGGCTCGGGC
>DJYV01000152.1:4856-15695 GCA_002448555.1 Flavobacteriales bacterium UBA6969 | reverse complement strand
AAAGTCAACCGGACGCGAATGGGGTGAGAGCATCTTGTGGGCGCTGGTCGTTGCCACCGTGGATCGCACGTTTATTTTCGAGGCCTTTATGATCCCAACAGGTTCTATGGAGGGAAGCATGCTTGTCGGGGATTACCTCTACGTGAGCAAAACCAGTTACGGTCCGAAAGTGCCGCAAACGCCTGTTTCGGTGCCGCTCATTCACAACGCGTTACCGGGTTCCATGGTACCGAGCTACACCGAGTGGTTCGCCCTTCCGTACAAACGCCTTCCGGGCATTCGGGAGGTGGAACGCTACGACGCCGTGGTGTTCAACTTTCCCCACGGCGACACCATTGTGGTCGATCCGCAATGGGCTGGGCACGATTACTACGCCATCTTGCGCATGGAGGCCATCAAACGTGCCGGTGGAAACGTGGGGACGTATGTAAACGAACCGGCACCGTACGAAGCCCAAGCCCGGGCCGCCCTTGAAAAACGCTTTGGCATCCGAGCGCGCCCCTTAGACAAAACAGAGAACTACGTGAAGCGGTGCGTCGCCCTCCCGGGTGAGACCATTTCGGCAGAAGATGGGCAACTCTTCATCAACGGAGAAGCATTGGAGCCGCCGGCAGGTGTCCAGTACGAGTACTCCATCACCTTTCCATCGCCCATGGAGAAACGCCGTGCCTTCAAGGGATTGGGCCTAACCAACATCGACGGATCCATTGAGAACCGCGCTCTCGAAGCAGTTTGGGCGCTGACCGAAGCAGAGAAGACCCAATTGGAAAACAGCGGCATGGCAACGAGCATCGAGCGTGTTGACCTGAGTTACCGCCGCGGACGATTGGAAATGTTCCCCAATGCCTTCCTACCTGAGTTCAATGCCTGGGATCCGGATAATTTTGGTCCCATTGCCTTGCCATCAAGCGGCATGACAATCGAACTCACCCCCCGCAACATCGCGCTGTACCGCCGTGCCATTTCGACCTACGAAGGACATGACCTCGAAATCGTAGGCGATGACGTGCGCATCGATGGTCAATCCGCAACAACGTACACATTTGGTCTGGACTACTATTGGATGATGGGCGACAACCGACACCGTTCCGCCGACTCGCGCATGTGGGGCTTTGTGCCCGAAACCCATATCGTAGGACGCGCCTCGTTTGTCTGGTTCTCCAAGCAAAATGCTGCGCAGCACGGCGAAAGCAAAATCCGCTGGGACCGCATGTTCAAAAGCGTCAAGTGACCGGCATTCTTCCCCTCTGTCCGTTTCCACCTCTGCATTGGTGGGCGCTCGCACGGCAAGGGGCCCCAATCGATGCCGGAGCAACGTTTCAGAAGCAATCGCTCCAGAACCGAATGGTCATCGCCGGACCGCAAGGCGCTCAGCGCATTACGTTTCCTGTGCAACATGCGGACATGGGCTCAGCGTTATTCCTCTCTGATCACCAATCCTCCGTGCAGGCCTGGCGTTCACTGAAAACCGCCTATGGGGGCAGTCCGTTCTTCGAATTTTTCGAAGACGAATTGAACGCGCTGTGGATGGAGCAGCTGCCCAAACAAGGTGAGCGCACGAAATCACTTCAAGCGTGGTGCGATGCGAGCATTCAATGGGTCTGCGCAACATGTGGATGGACCGTTCCACCAGCCTATGATTCAGCCCCTGCGATGGGGACTGTAGCTCACGATCTCCGGTACAAAAAGGAGCTTCGAGGTGATGGTTGGTCATTCGAACGCTACCCACAAGTATTCGAGCAGCAACATGGTTTCATCTCCGGATGCACGGTGCTCGATGCCTTGTTTGTGCTCGGACCGCAAGAATTATCCCATCGACTGGAAAGCTTGGCCTTACCTCCCGGAACTTGATGTAATTTCGCGGCCTCATGGAGCAATTATCTACCCCACTAACCCCGACCGCCTTACATGAGGAGCATCAAGCAGCTGGAGCCAAAATGGTTCCGTATGCTGGATTCGAAATGCCCGTTTCTTATGCCGGCCTCGTCATTGAACACAACGCGGTGAGACTGGCCTGCGGAATGTTCGACGTTTCGCACATGGGCGAGTTTCGCGTCAAGGGTTCGCAGGCGTTGGATCTGATTCAGCACGTCACCAGCAACGACGCCAGCAAACTAACCCCGGGCAAAGTCCAATACAGCTGCATGCCCAATGGCCAAGGAGGCATCGTCGATGACCTGCTGGTATACTGTATTGCGGAAGACGAGTTTATGCTGGTCGTCAATGCTTCCAATCGCCTGAAAGACTTCCAGTGGATCCACGACCACAATTCTTTCGACGCAGTGGTCACTGACGAATCCGATGCTTGGTCCTTGATTGCATTGCAGGGCCCTGACGCTGCTTCGGTACTCGCCCCATTGAGCTCGGGGCCGGACGTCGCTGCCATGGAGTACTATACGTTTGATTTTGGGACCGTCTGCGGACGCCCGTGCCTCATCAGCGCCACTGGATACACCGGGGCCGGAGGGTTCGAGCTGTACCTCAAAAACGATGACGCTGCGCCTGTATGGCAGGCACTGATGGACGCCAACGTACAGCCCTGTGGATTGGGTGCACGCGACACCCTGCGGCTCGAGGCCGGATTTTGCTTGTATGGCAATGACATTGACGATTCCACTTCCCCCATTACGGCTGGACTGGGCTGGATCACGAAATTCACAAAACCGTTCATCGACAGCGAGCGGCTCCAAGCTGAGAAGGAATCTGGATCACCGGAATTGCTCCGCGGACTCGTCATCACGGAGCGCGGCATCCCGCGCACAGGCTACACCATTGAAAACGCGGAGGGCAAAACGATCGGCCGCGTCACCTCTGGAACCAGTTCCCCCACGTTGGGGCACAGCATTGCCATGGGGTACATCACGAGCAGCGAAGCCCACTTGGGCAACACCGTCTATGTTCGCATTCGAAAAAACGCCATCCCTGCTGAAGTAGTGCGCCCGGGATTCCTGAAGAAATAGACGTTCCACTGAAATTCGTATCTTCCGTTTTCACCCACCTGAATAGAGGCTTTTGAATTACGTTGAAGTATGTTTTTCTCCTGCGGATTACCCACTGTACCGGGAGAACTTTGAATTGGTGGTCGTCATTGATGTGTTGCGTGCGACCTCGGCCATCTGCACGGCCTTGGAGAACGGCGTGGAACGCATCAAACCCGTCGCATCGGTGACCGCAGCTGAGGAGTGGAAGGCAAAAGGCCACATTGGAGCAGCAGAGCGCAACGGTGAAATCGTTCCTGGATTTGACTTGGGAAACAGCCCCATCGCCTACATCGAACGGAAGGAAGAGCTCGCGGGAAAATCCGTTGTACTGACCACCACCAACGGAACTAAGGCCATTGACATCGCCAGCGAAAAAGACACAGTAGTCATTGGTGCCCTTAATAACCTCAATGCGCTTTGCGATTGGTTGTTGGAACAGAATCAAAATGTATTGGTTCTCGCTTCAGGCTGGAAAGACAAGTTCAACCTCGAAGACACCATCTGTGCTGGAGCCATTGCAGACCAACTCATCGAGAGCGGTCGGTTCAAAGCCGATGAAGACAGTACCATTGCGGCAAAATTCATCTACCGATCGGCCCGCGATAACATGCTCGCATTTTTGCGCGCTTCCTCGCACCGACGACGATTGCGCAGACTCAACTTGAACGAAGACGTGAAGTACTGTTTGACGCCCAACAACCTGACGACCATTCCCATCTTGCGCGATGGATATTTGGTGCGATTGGACGAAAACGATGCCTCCTCTTCACTGCAAGAAGCGACGACTTCGGCGAACGCTTCGTAAAATCCATTGCTACGGTTTCTTGTGCATCAGCTTGCTGATTACATCCCCATGTGCTGCGTGGGGGTTTGCGGCGCACCGAACAATTGTCGATGCCGCCATCCATCACTTACCACCTCCCCTTCATGCATTTTTCAAGGCGCATGGTGCTTGGCTGCACGAGCACGTGAACGATGCCGATTTGCGCAAACACACCGTTTCAGGCGAGGGCATTCGGCATTACATCGACCTCGATCGGTACAGCCCTTCGTTGGATACCTTGCATTCGTGGTTTCCCATTGGGTACGACGAAGCCATTCAACATTGGTCAGAAGACAGCCTGCACGCCCACGGCATCGGGCCATGGCACGCCTCGAGCACCTACCGCAGGTTGATTGGTGCATTTGACCGGAAGAACGAAGCAGCCATCCTGCGCCTTGCCGTGGATTTGGCCCACTACATCAGCGACCTACATGTACCGTTGCATACATCGGGGAATTACGATGGAAAGCAAGCCGCCCAAAATGGCATCCACGCGCTGTGGGAAACGCAATTGCCCGAAGCCTTCATGGCCGATTACAACCTGTTCCCCACGGGGCCACAGGCGCTCTGGATCGAAAGGCCCGATGACCTTATATGGCAATCCGTGCTGGAAAGCCATGCCTGCCTCGATTCCGTGTTCTCGTTCGAACAACAAACCCGCGCATCTTTCGAAGGCCAACGCATCGATGCCTATGTCGAGCGAGGCCGCGTCCGGCAACTGATGCGAAGCCCCGCATTTGCAGCGCACTACCACGCTGCCCTTGACGGACAGGTGGAACGGCGCATGGCAGCGGCCTGCCATCGGGTCAGTTCGTTGTGGTACAGTGCATGGATTGAGGCCGGAGCGCCCGCACTTGATGTGCAGGCGCCCGCAGCGAGAACCGGATGGAAAAAGGTGGTAGATTGGTTGATCAAATGAAGGCACTCCTCCTCGATCCTTACCACACCGGTTCCCATGCGCACTGGGCCAAGGGCATGCAAAAGCACCTCTCTCAGATTCAAGGGACGGCTGTGGAACTGTGGACAATGCCCGGCAAGCATTGGAAATGGCGGATGCACGGAGCAGGTGGCGAATTTGCGCGGCAGGCGGCGGCGGCATCCTTACCCGACTTGATACTCACGACAGACATGCTGGATGTAGCGAGCCTGAAAGGATTGCTGCCCGCGGCGTGGAGGGACATCCCCGTTATCCAGTATTTCCACGAAAATCAACTGACCTTCCCCTGGAATGAAGGGGACGCCGAAAAAGTTCGTGGCCTACACCACACCTATCAGTTCATCAACATCCAGTCCACTGTGGCGGCCGATTGGGTTTGGTTCAATTCATCCTATCACCGCGACGTCTTCATACACGCCGCCGAGCAGTTCATCAAATGCATGCCGGATTGCAAAACGGGGTATTCCATGAACGCTTTGGCGGAAAAATCAAGCGTGCTCCCCGTCGGAATTGATGCGCCGGCTGCGGTTGACGTTGAGCGCCCTGTTGGTGCACCTCCGACCATCCTTTGGAACCACCGATGGTCCAACGACAAAGGACCCGACAAATTTGCGGAACACCTCAATGACCTCGAAGCCGAAGGACACGATTTCAAGCTCATCCTGTGCGGCCAACAATTTGCTGAAGTGCCTACGGTACTCCAATCCATTCGCCAGCGCTACCGCGACCGAATCCTACACGATGGGTATGCGGCTACGCATGAAACGTACACGGCCTTGCTTCAATCATGCGACTTCGTTCTCCACGAACCGGTGCAAGAGTATTTCGGGGTGAGCGTCGCAGAGGCCATGTCTCACGGCGTCATACCCATTTTGAAATCGGCTCAAGCATACCCCAGTTGGGTACCGAATGCCTTTCTATTTGAGCATGCGGAAGAACGATCAGCGCATTGGGTTAACTGGCAAAAGGACATTGCGCACGGCCGAACACTCGCGCATGCAACCGCAACGAAATTTTACTGGCCCCACGTGGCACGCACCGCCCACAAAGAAATCCACTCGCTATTCAACCTCGGTTGATGCTTTTTGGAGGGCGTGCAACAGATCTTTGGGCAACCTGCAGGGACGGTGGCGAACAGAATCAATGCATGCCAGTTCAACGGTCGCCGTGGCAACAAGCGCATCCGCTGCACGAATTTCACTTGCAAACGTCAACCGGATTTTACTGTTGACTTGAACCCGGGTGTCAAACGATAGCACCTCATCGTACTCGACACCGCGGTGATACTTTACTTGTAAGGTGCTCACAGGCAATAAGTAACCCGATTGCTCCAACCGACTGTATGAAAATCCCAACGCACGCAGAAATTCAATTCGAACCACTTCGAGGTACTCGACGTAAGCGGCGTGATGAAGCCGTTGCATTTGATCTGTGTCGGAATACCGTACACGCATCTCGTACTTATGAACCATAATTCTTGGATAATGAGCAAAAACGCTACAACGAACGAAAATACCACTTTGCCAGGACTTCATAAAAAGTGGATGTTGGTCAAAACGTTCGTTTTCAGAGCTTTGGACTTTATATATTTTACTAACCGTATATTATCATCGACGAATAACGACTGAGTTTTAGAACGATGCCCGCTACAAACGAAAAAACCAAAAAGTCAACCCCCAATCGATTTTTTTTTCCGGGAGTTTATCAGAATCTTGCGTGCGGATTCAGGCACCGGTTTTTCGGCCGAAGCTAACGATCCATCCACTCTTTTTGCAACCTGACCAACTAGCCCATTTCACCATGAGCCAAGACCACTTGTCCATTTGGAACAACTGCCTAGAAGTAATCAAAGACAACATCAGCAGCCAAGCGTACAAGACCTGGTTTGCCCCCATCAAAGCACTCAAGCTTGAGGACAAGGTATTGACCATCCAAGTACCATCGCAATTTTTCTACGAGTGGTTGGAAGAACACTACATCCAACTGCTGAGCAAGACCATCCTCAAGGAACTCGGTCCAGATGCACGCCTCGAATACAGCATCATCATGGAGAACGCTGGAGCAACAGGCACCAGCCAAGCGAGCCCCTATGCTGTCAAGATGCCTATGGCCAACCGCCAGGCCACTCAGAATCCTGCTGTCCCCATGTCAACTGGAATTCACGACACCCCAATCAAGAATCCATTCGTCATTCCGGGGCTTCGCAAGCTCAACATCGATTCCAACCTGAATCCCAACTACAACTTTGGACAATTCATTGAAGGGGAATGCAACCGCCTCGCCCGATCGGCGGGATTTGCCGTGGCCAACAAACCTGGAGGCACCTCTTTCAATCCTTTGTTGATTTACGGATCTACGGGTCTTGGTAAGACGCACCTTGCACACGCCATTGGTTTGGAGATCAAGGAACGCAACCCCGAACTCACCGTGCTCTACGTTAGCTCGGAAAAGTTCACCCACCAGTTCATTGATGCGGTGCGGAACAATTCCGTCAACGACTTCAGTCACTTCTACCAGATGGTGGATGTTTTGCTCATTGATGATGTACAATTCTTCAGCGGCAAAGAGAAGACCCAAGACGTCTTCTTCCACATCTTCAATCACTTGCACCAAACAGGTAAGCAAATTGTTTTGACAAGCGACAAGCCACCGGTTGAAATGCAAGGCATGGAACAACGCCTCCTCTCTCGATTCAAGTGGGGGTTGAGTGCCGACTTGCAGGTCCCATCATTGGAAACCCGCATGGCCATCTTGGAGAAAATGATGTACGCCGACGGCATCGAGCTGCCGCGCGAAGTTGTCGAGTACTTAGCCTACAGCATCACTTCGAATGTGCGTGAACTAGAAGGCGCATTGATTTCACTCATCGCGCAGAGCAGCCTGAACAAGAAGGCCATCACCCTCGACCTCGCGAAGCAAATGATTGACAAGTTTGTCAAGAACACAGCGCGTGAAGTCAGCATCGACTACATCCAAAAAGTCGTTTGCGATTACTTCGACTTGCCGCTCGAATTGCTCAAGAGCAAGACCCGCAAGCGCGAGATTGTGCAGGCACGTCAAATCGCCATGTACTTCTCGAAGAAAATGACGAAGAGCTCGTTGGCCAATATCGGACTGCACTGTGGTGGTAAAGACCACGCCACTGTACTTCACGCATGTCGCACGGTCAACAACCTGCAGGAGACCGACAAGCACTTCCGCAAGTACCTCGAGGACCTCGAGAAGAAGCTCGCCATCCACTAAAACTGCCCTGCGCAGCGTCCATGAAGCGCGTCCTCGTTGTTTGCCTCGGTAACATCTGCCGATCTCCCATCGGTGAGGGCCTGCTGAAGCACCATGCTCAAAAGCACGGTTTGAATCTCCATGTCGATTCTGCGGGGACTTCCGGTTGGCACCAAGGTGACCACGCAGATGCCCGCAGCATCGAGGTGATGCGTGCACATGGGCACGACATTACGGACCAACGATCCCGCGCACTGGTGGCGGAAGACCTCTTTACCTTCGACCACATCCTGGTGATGGATTCTCAAAACTTGAACGACATGAACCGCATGGCTGCAGGAACGGCGAGCGTAGAACGATTCGTTCATGGTCACGATGTTCCAGACCCTTATTACGGCGGCGACCGCGGCTTTGAGCAGGTGTATGCGATGATTGACGAGGCGGCTGAAAATTGGGTGAAATCCTGGTCCACAAACTGACCCTGAATGCCGACTCTTCACCTCATACCCAATACCCTCGGATCGCGAACTCCACTTGAACATTTGCCTGCAAGTGCCATGCAAGCGCTGCGATCGTGCGGCCGCATGATTGTTGAAAGCGACCGATTTGCACGTCGACTCCTCAAAGACGCGTTCCCCGATGAAAATCCCCAGCGGAAATTGAGCTTCCCGTTGAACGAACACTCCACACCTGAGGACCTGGTCGACTTGTTGCAGTGGTTCAAAATCGATGAGGACATCGCCTTGATCTCAGATGCAGGTGCACCGGCCGTAGCCGATCCTGGCGCAGCAGCGGTTCGAATGGCCCACAACGCAGGATGGCGCGTGCAACCACACATCGGTCCCAGCAGCATTTTGCTGGCCCTCATGGCATCGGGCATGAATGGCCAACAGTTCGCTTTCAAAGGCTACTTACCGCGCGAGCGACAAACGCGTGAGCGCATCTGGAAGGAAATAAAAGAAGGGTTGTCTCGACGCAAGGAAACGCAAATCTTCATGGAACCTCCCTACCGCAACGACCAGGCATTCAAAGAATGCTTGAACAACCTCCCAGGGGACCAACAACTTTGCGTGGCTGTCGACCTTACACTCGAGACCGAGTGGATTGCTTCGTTCGCCGTTTCGGATTGGAAACGACGAAGCGCACCAGATCTGGACAAACGTCCATGCCTATTTCTCATTGGACACTGAGCGGGACATCCACTGCCTGGAATTCCCATTGAAAACCCAATACATCAGATTTTGTAACCCCGAGGGCGCGCATGCCTGGCTCGTCCATTACAAAATCCGCAGGGCACCAGCACGCCCATTTGCGCTTCAACGGATACAGCCGTTGTAGGTCCGCCAGCGCGGGAAGCAATTGGCCGCCATCCGAAGGGTTAAAATCCCACGATGAAGTACCCAAATCCTCAGGTCCATCCGTGGTGGTAGTCAAGCGAAACGTGCGCATTTCCACGCTGACATGGTTGGCAGGAACATCAAATTCAAAACCGTCATCCGTTTCATACCAGGCCATGCAAGGTGAAGCGGCCAACCCGGGTGATTGGATCCAATTCGCATCACCCGGCCAGACCCCTTGTTCCATGCCATCCAAAAGGGCATTCCACACGTGGCGACATGTATAACAGACCTCCAATCCAACCCGTCCTGAGCCAAGCAGTTGTTGCTGAATGTTCAGCAAAAGCACCGCTTCCTGAGGAACCAGCGGCGGATAACCGGTCAAACCCCAGGCCATGTGAGACGGCACGAGGCATGCAGCGCGCTGACCATTTGCCAACAAGCCGGCCAACTCGTGAAAACCCGCGGGCCAGTCGCTTCGGTTCCACAGAAAGCGCAAAGGCTCTTCCTCCGTCCATGTGAACAAAACTGTGGAATCCGTCAACATCAAGTCCCCTACCCAATGAACCGTATAGCCAAGTGCAAGCGGTGCTCCTAGTTGATCGAACGGGTCAGAAGACCAAACGCGCAATCCGGTCGCGGTCTCGGCATAATGCGGCATCACGGAGCTGTGCATGGAAGCCACAAGGGAATCGATGAACAGCCGTTCGCGCAACGCTTTTTCTTGGTTAAAAGCCAGCAGGTCCTCTCGTGTAACCACATCGTTCACTGGCTCAGGTGTGCGATCATGGCTACAGCCTGCACACGCCATCAACGCGGCGCAACCGAGAAGGAGCGTAAGTGATTTCCCCATGTTCAGCTCACATCAATCCAATCCGAGAGCCGGGTGTTGACAAAAGCAATGAATTCAGGGATGGTCTTTCCTTTGACGATGCCCCCGGCTGCGTTCTTGTGTCCTCCTCCGTCAAATTCAGCCGCCGCCAAGTCGCGAACACTGAAGTCCCCGACAGACCGCAAACTCAATTTAATCAACCTGGGTTCTGCTTCACGTGCCATGATTGCCACGCGCACACCGGCCAGACCGAGTACCTTATTCACCAGTCCCTCGGTATCCCCCGACTCATAGTGGAACCGGTCCAAATCTCCGCGTTCGATGCCAACCACCGCGAGGCCATATTCACTGAACACATGCAGCCGTTCACTCATGGCGAATCCCTGAAGTTGCACCCGGTTTAGCGATTGCTCGTCAAACGTGCTTTGATGAATGGCCGCATGGTCCAGGCCACGGGAGAGGAAATGAGCCAAAACTGCATGCGTATGTGCTGTCACGGAGGGAAACCGAAATGATCCGGTATCGGTCATGATTCCGACATACAAACAGGCCATTGCCTCGTTCGACAAGGAATCGGATTGGCCCCACCCTGCGATCAAATCAACCAACAGCTCACACGTTGAGCCACACGCAGGGTCTGACAGCAAACGGTCGGCGAAGGCATCCGGCATCTGGTGGTGGTCAACGACCCATTTCTGACCTCGAGC
>DJYV01000152.1:0-4471 GCA_002448555.1 Flavobacteriales bacterium UBA6969 | reverse complement strand
CACCAAATGACATCTGCCGCATCCAGCAACTGCGCTGCGGCATCCGTTTCTTCCTCGTAAAAGCAAATGCCGTCTGCCCCGGGCATCCAATTCAAAAAGGCCGGAAAACGGTCCGGGAGCACAACATTTGTCGCTATCCCCATTGCCTTGAGGTGGTGGTGCAATCCCAATGCGGCGCCCACGGCGTCACCATCAGGCGAGCGGTGCGCCACAATAACAATGGATTGACCCGGCTGCATATCTTCCCAGCACTGACGTGCCTTATCAGAGACCATAACCGGCGAAGCGGATTCCAACAAGTTTATGCCTTCCCTCATGCTTCGCAAGTTACCACGTCCTAATTTTGTTCCATGCAACGACTCGCCATGTTTGTTGGATTTCTTTTGTCGGCCGCGCCGTGCGCAAGTGCCACAGGTGATGCGGCCGCCCACGATTTCCACTACAGCCGCTTCGGACTGCAGTGGAATGCGGAAACAGGAACGTGGCAAGGCATTTTGCGCGTCTTCACCGACGACCTCGAAGCGGCGCTGAGCCACGGACAATCCGAACCCGTGGTATGGCGGTTAGGAGACGAGCGGGAGCATCCACAAGCGGATGACGCCATCGCAGCCTACGCTACCACCAACTGGCTGCTGACGGATTCCGCAGGACAGGCCCTTGAATGGCTTTTCGTGGGAAAAGAAATCGATTACGACATCACGTTCATTTACCTCGAATCCGAACCCACTTCAACCGACCACGTCCGGTATGCGAGCAGCGTCGGGTTTTTTGAATTGTTCGAGGACCAGGTCAACGAGTTCACTTTGAACCGTGCCGACGCCTCGCTTCGGGTGTGGCTCACTTCGGAAGATCCAATACGCCCCATCCTACCTCATTACCATGAATAAAGCAGAGAAGGTCGCTTACATCATGGATGAACTGCAACGGCTGTATCCCAAGCCGCCCGTGCCATTGGATCACACCGACCCTTATACCCTGCTCATCGCCGTCCTGTTGTCGGCCCAGTGCACCGACGAGCGCGTCAACCAAGTAACCCCGGAGCTGTTTGACCTCGCGAACACCCCACAGCAGATGGTTCAACTGAGCGTGGATCAAATCAAGGCCATCATCCGTCCATGCGGACTTTCCCCTGCTAAATCAAAGAACATCCACCGGCTGAGCGAGATTTTGCTTGAACGCCACGCCGGTGAAGTGCCGATCGATTTTGAAGACCTTGAAGACCTTCCGGGGGTTGGCCACAAAACGGCGTCGGTTGTCATGTCTCAAGCATTTGGGATTCCATCCTTCCCTGTGGATACACACATCCACCGCCTGATGTACCGCTGGGGGCTTTCCAACGGAAAAAACGTGGAGCAAACGGAACGAGACGCCAAACGTCTCTTTCCCCGTGAGCGTTGGAATGACCTGCACCTGCAAATCATCTTCTACGCTCGGGAATACAGCCCGGCGCGTGGGTTAAAATGGGAACGGGACTTTTTGCTTCAGCGCTGCGGACGAGCGACGGAGATCAAAAAGTGGAAACCTCTTCCATCGGATTAAGCCATGTGGGTAAACTATCCCTCATCCCTGCCCTTTCTGGAGCGCGTGTGGAAGCAATTCCGACACGGTTGGTGGTGGCTATCGCAATGCATCCGTCAAGGCCAGCAGCCCCCGGTCGTTTTGGTTTGGCCGGATATGCCCTCACGGCGTACGGCGTTGCATAAAATGACGCGTAACCTCGGTTGGGAACTGACCAACAAACCGCGTTCCGCACCCCTACTCGGTATCCATTTTGAAGACGCGACGCACAAATCAATAACAGCACTCCCCGGGGCGATGAACGACGCATCAACCTGGTGGAATGCCCACTGTCACGACATCAGCAAAGGCAACTTGGAACATCATCACCAAGCTGCATTCGGATACGGCATGCGGATTGTCCCCACCCAACATCAAGGGCCATTGGTTGTAAAAAACGACGAAAACGCCAAGCACGATGGCGCATTGGTTCAAGGGCCCATCGCACCGAATGATGTCCAGGAACATGTGGTCTACCAGCGTGAGATTGACAACCGGGACCCCAATGGCCGTTATTTTGATTACCGTGTCGTCTACATCCGTGGTTCGCTGCCGGTGGTCTACATCAAATACAAGGCATCCGACTCCCGATTCACCAACGAAACCAGCCGTGTTGATCTCCTTTCAGCTTCGCCGTTCACCGCTGAAGAAGAGGCCTGCATGGACCGCTTGGCCCGTAGCATGCGCGTCGATTATGCAGAATTCGACGCCTTGCGCGACCGAAATTCAAACCAACTCTACGTTGTGGATGTCAACCCCACGCCTTGGGGGCCGCCTGCTCAGCTCGTTCCGGAGTTGCAGGAAGAAGCCGTCCACCGCATGGCACAGTGCTTGAAGGCCAGCCTTTAAGCTTGGAGCAAATACGAGCGGAAGGCGGCGTAGTTTGCCGGCATCACCGTACTCTCCTTCGGTTGATCCAAGCAGCCCAGCAAAGCGCTTGGGATGGCTGGGGCTTGACCGGTCGCGTCTTCAACCACCCCACCAAATTTTGCGGCATGCGCGGTCGCTAACACGACTTTATGCCCGCTCGACGAAGCCTTGGAAGCCGCTTCAAACCCAATGGCGGTGTGCGGACAGGCCAAGAGATTTGCATCTTCCCATAGCCGACGCATGCGTTGGCGTGTGGATGCTTCCGATACTGAACTCACCTCAAATTCGCGCTGCATGCGCTTCACATCGGAACCATACAACCACTCGAGTCGCGGACGGTTGCTCGGATTACCTACATCCATGGCGTTGGAAATGGTCGCCAGCGACTCACTTGGATGGTACGCGCCCGTGCTCATGTACCGCTCCATCACATCGTTGGCGTTGACAGCTGCATGAAATCCGGTAGCCGGCATGCCCATGCGATGCGCCAACAACCCGGCGGCAATGTTTCCAAAATTCCCGCTGGGCACGATGAACTCGACGGGTTCGCCGGCCTGCATTGTCGCCCAAGCGTAGTAAATGGATTGTGGGATCCAGCGACCGATGTTGATGGAGTTGGCACTAGTCAAGGGTCGGCTCGACTGCACTTCCCGGTCCAAAAATGCCTCCTTAACCAAGCGCTGGCAATCGTCAAAAGCCCCTTGGACTTCGACCGCCCGAACATTCGCTCCGACCGTGGTGAGTTGCTGCTCTTGGATGTGGCTAATGCGTCCGCTGGGATACAAAATGACCACGTCAATCCCCGGGACGTTGTAGAACCCTTGAGCAACAGCAGAACCCGTATCGCCCGAAGTGGCAACCAACACCGTCAAGCGCTCCGTAGACGTTGCCCCGAGCAAGCGCGACATGATCCGGGCACCGACATCCTTGAATGCGGCTGTCGGCCCGTGAAACAATTCCAGTTGGCTCACGTTTTCATGCACCTGAACCAAGGGGATTTCAAAGTCCAACGCATCTTCCATCAAATCGAAAAAGCTGGACTCCGTTATGGCTTCCCCTACGTAAGGAAGGAGCATCCGGGTGGCCAATTCAGGCAAGGCACACCCAACAAGGCTGGACCACTCTAGCTGGGGAATGCGCTCGGGTACGTACAGCCCTCGATCTGACGCCAAACCCTCCCGCAATGCGGAGGCGAAATCGCGTCGTATGGAAGGCGAAGTAAGGCTGAAATAATTCATGAAATGCAATGGGCTCCGCGGCCTGAGATGGCCGAAATGTGAATCGAAAAGGGCACCGCATGCCGCTGCATCAGCCCTGACAGGGCCTCTTCGATGTTCTGTGCGGCCGCTGAATCCAGGGCAACCCAAAACGTCGAGGGCCCGCTTCCTGAAATGCCACCGGCCCGCGCGCCGCAGTCAAAGGCCAGGGTGCGTACCTCATCGAAATGAGGAATCAGTTTTGAACGATGGGGTCCTACCAATAGATCTTCCAGCGCATACGCCGCTGCAGTACCGTCGCCCCGGTGACACGCCGCCACAAAGGTTCCAAACCATGCAGCTTGTGCTGCTGCATCCTTCAAGGGCACTTGTCCAGGCAAAACCGCGCGTGCATCCGCTGTTTTAATGGGAATCTGGGGATGAAGCACGACCATGGACCAATCCTCGAGGGCCGGAATGGCGATGGGCGGACCTTCAGGCGGGCAAATGACCAAACCACCCAGCAACGCAGGCGCTACATTGTCCGCATGCCGCGCGCCGCTGGCAAAGGACTCGCCGTCCAATGCGAAAGGAATCAATTCGTCCGGGCGCAAACCTGCGTCGAGCAATTCGTTCACGCCCACGACCGCAGCCGCTGCGCTGGCGGCGCTGGAACCGATGCCACTCCCGGGCAGAATCGACTTGAAAATTTCCATTTCCAACCCACAGGGATTGCCGAGGGATTGGAGCAAACTCTTCGCGGCTATGGAGGCAACATTACGCTCGGGATGCATGTCCAGCGCTGCGCCGTGAATGGCCCGAATGCGCACAACGCCGGGTTCAGACGT
>DJYV01000140.1 GCA_002448555.1 Flavobacteriales bacterium UBA6969 | reverse complement strand
ATGGCACCTGATGTGCCGGCTTGTGCCGCCATTTCCACGGCGCAAGCTACAATGGATGCCGCATCGTACCCATTCTCTGCGTACAATTCTGCTTGGGTGCCGTGTTCGACGTAGCTGTCGGGCAGCCCCAACCGACGCACTTGGGCCTGGTACCCTTGGTCACCCATAAACTCCAACACCGCACTTCCGAATCCACCCATGATGCACCCGTCTTCCAAGGTTATGATATGCTTGAATTTGCCGAATACTTCGTGCAGCATCATCTCGTCAATCGGCTTGGCAAACCGCATGTCGTAGTGCGCCGCAGAGATGCCACGCTGGGCCAAGGTCTCACAGGCTTCTGTGGCCTGGGTTCCAATAGCGCCAATGCTGAGGATGGCGATGTCGTTTCCGTTTTGCAGCCGTCGTCCTTTGCCGATGGGCAGGGCTTCGAAGGGCTGCTTCCAATCCACGATGGACCCCGTGCCGCGCGGGTAGCGGATGGAATAGGGACCATCATGCAATTGCGAAGCGGAATACATCATGTTGCGCAATTCCACTTCGTCCATCGGCGCCGCGACCACCATGTTTGGGATGCAGCGCATGTAGGCGAGGTCGTATGCTCCGTGGTGCGTTGGGCCGTCGGCGCCAACCACGCCGCCGCGGTCGAGGCAGAAAACGACGTGCAAATTTTGAATCGCCACGTCGTGGATGACTTGGTCGTAGGCGCGTTGCATAAAGCTGGAGTAAATGTTGCAGAACGGCACCTTGCCTTGGGTGGCCATGCCAGCACTGAAGGTAACGGCGTGCTGTTCAGCGATGCCCACGTCAAAAGCCCGATCGGGCATCTCAGCGAGCATGTACTTCAAGGAGCACCCCGATGGCATCGCTGGGGTCACACCCACCACGCGGGCGTCCTGCTTGGCCAGCTCGATGATGCTGTGTCCGAATACGTCTTGAAACTTCGGGGGCTTGGGCTGTGAGGACGCTGCTTTTTTGATTTCGCCGGTCTTCTTGTCAAACAAACCGGGCGCATGCCACGTAGTGGAGCTGCCATCTTCGGCAGGGGCGTAGCCTTTTCCTTTGACGGTGACGCAGTGCAACAGCTTGGGGCCTGGGATGTCCTTGATGTCCTCGAGGATTTGTGCCAAGTGTTCCACATCGTGGCCGTCAACGGGTCCGAAGTACCGGAAGTTGAGCGACTCAAAGAGGTTGGATTGCTTGAGCAAAGCTGACTTTACCGCCGACTCGACTTTTTGTGCAATGGCTTGCGCGTTGGGGCCAAACTTGGAAATGCGCCCGAGCAGGTGCCACACTTCATCCTTGACCTTGTTGTAGGCTTTGGATGTGGTGATGTCCGTCAGGTACTCTTTGAGTGCACCGACGTTGGGGTCGATGGACATGCAGTTGTCGTTCAGCACCACCAACAAATTTGCGTCTTCGGCGCCGCCGTGGTTGAGGCCTTCAAATGCCAATCCGGCGGTCATGGCTCCATCTCCAATGACTGCGACGTGTTTTTTGTCGTGTTGTCCGCTGAGCTTGCTCGCCACGGCCATGCCAAGCGCAGCCGAAACGGAGGTTGAACTGTGGCCAACGCCAAAGGTGTCGTATTCGCTTTCGCTACGCTTCGGGAATCCACTCAGGCCACCGTATTGGCGATTGGTATGAAACCGATCACGGCGTCCGGTCAAAATTTTGTGGCCGTACGCTTGGTGGCCAACGTCCCAAACCAATTGGTCCTCCGGCGTATTGAACGCATAGTGCAACGCCACCGTTAACTCGACCACGCCCAAGCTGGCTCCGAAGTGCCCTCCCTTTTCCGAAACGACATCCACAATGAAGTCGCGTAGTTCATCACAAACCGCTGGTAAATCCTCAATGTTGAAGTGCTCGCGCAAGTCCGAGGGAGTCTCGATGCGCGAGAGGTGTGGGCCAGCAGGGTAGTGATTCATGGAAGTAGGGTCTTATATCGCCTGTGGGGGACAAACAAATCTAACGGCGATCATGTTCACCTTCCGCTTGAGAAGGACCAACATTTGCCAACAATCCATGCATTGGCCAGGGGCTTAAGCCTCCACCAAGGATGCCAAGCCAGCCAGGATGGCCTTGCCGTCGGAGTTGGCCAAGTCGTCGCTCGCCGCGCGCTCCGGGTGGGGCATCATCCCGAAAACGTTCATTTCGCGGTTGGCCACGCCGGCGATGTTGGCAACTGCTCCGTTGGGGTTGGACCAGGCGTTGACCGCACCGGACTCATCGCAGTACTGGAACAAGACTTGGTCGTTATCCTGAAGGGACTTGAGCCCATCGTCGTCAATGAAGTAATTGCCTTCGCCGTGGGCAATGGGAATGGTGATGGGCGTGGATGGATCCAGCGCGTTGGAAACCGGTGCCTTGCGCGAGACGGGCTTGAGGGTGACGTTTTTGCATATGAACTTGCGGCTCTCGTTGTGCAGCAGCGCACCGGTCAGCAAGCCGGTTTCGCACAAAATTTGGAAGCCGTTGCACACGCCGAATACGCGTCCGCCTTTTTGAGCATGGTTCACTACGGATTCCATGATGGGTGAAAAACGCGCAATCGCTCCGCTGCGCAGGTAATCACCGTAGCTGAACCCACCGGGCAAAACGACGACGTCAGCGCCTTGCAAATCGTGGTCTTTATGCCACAATTGAACAACGGAAAACCCCAAGTCGTGTTCCAGGGCGTGGACCATGTCCATGTCGCAGTTGGAACCGGGAAAAGTGACCACTCCAAATTTCATGGTGCGAAGGTCGTGATTGTTTGGAATTCAGCTCAACATCTGCTGAACAAAAAGAACCAACACGGTACCAACAAGCGCCCAGTAGACAGCGTCGTGCCAAGGACGCTGCAACCGCTGGGATCGCTCTCGTTCGGGAACCAGCCCGATGCACGTGAACCCCATAGCCAAGCCGAGTGTCGGCGTGAGGGGGAGTGCGATCAGGCTCAATCCATTTTCACGATTCATCCACAGTGCCCCACCCAGTGCGGTGCACCACGTCGCAGTCAGGACGCTCATTCGGGCATTTTGTGATCGGAGGTTGAGGGATGATTGCTTGCGCAGCAGCACCATTCCGCCGGCTGCGGCCCATGCCAACATCATCCAATGCAGGCCATTGTCCGTTTGAAACGCGGGAGCCGTCGCAACGGCATCGATTCCAATGGCGAACGGTACGGCATTCAACAAACCCATGGCAATCGCGCCTCCCCAGCCAATCCCAATGATGAGCATGGCCCATTCCCTAAAAACGCCCGGTCGCAAGTTGATTTGCATGGCTACCAAGCCCAAGATGAGTCCCCAGTTGCTCGGATTGAGCCCGATGGCCAGTGCGGCGAGAGCCCCCGAACGAAATTGGATGCCGCTGGTGGAGGACTGACGGTGCACCGTCAGCGCCATCGACAAACTGCTGCACGCGAGCAACAGGCTGCCCCACAATCGGCACCCCGCCGTCCAAGTAGTCGGCGTCAACCACGCGACGGTCCACAAGACAATCAGCCAAGCCAGCGCAGAATCGCCACGGTCGACGAAGTGGCGATTGACGTAAATGTGGTGTGCGTACAGCGCAATTCCGGTAAGCCCCAATCCGTGAATCGTTGCGCTCGTTCCATCCAGCGTTCCCGCCCACCAATGCGCAATCAATCCACCGAAAATGGTCAGTGGAATGAGGGCCCATGCAATTGGTTGATTGGAGCGGAGGATTGAAATCAACGGTTGCTTATTTTTGTTCCGAATTTAGGAACCATGAACACACAAGAAATCATCACTCCTGTTGCGAAATTCATCGAATGGACGTTTGAAACCATCCTCGTTCCGATGAGCTCGCCCTTCAACATGGCCGTCATTGCTCTTGGTTTCGGCGGGTTGTTCTTGTGGTTGCGGTTACAGAAGAAGTACACGGCCAAGGCCGAGGAGGAAGGCGGTATCGTCTAACTCTCTGCTCTCACGCTTACTTCTTCACGCCAAATCCAGG
>DJYV01000127.1 GCA_002448555.1 Flavobacteriales bacterium UBA6969 | reverse complement strand
CCAGCATTTCAACCTCGACAACTACGGGGTGTTTTTCAGTTTTTCCGATGGCGTAGCGAACAACCTTGCTGCTAACTTCGTGTTAGCGCGCAACTCGGTTTCGGATCCGATTTTCCCGGTTTGGGGCTCGAATATTGCGCTTTCGCTCAAGGCCACACCACCGTACAGCGTCTTCCGTCCGGATGGCACGTTCTACGAAGGAATGAGCGACCAAGATCGCTTCCGATGGGTGGAATACCACAAGTGGAAAGTCAAAGCCGAGTGGTACACCCCGTTGACCCAATCGGCTGGGGAGAACCCCCGAACGCTGGTACTGCGCACCCATGCGGGCGTGGGGCTCATTGGGCAATACAACCGAGCTGTTGGCCTGTCGCCATTTGAGCGCTTCTACCTCGGCGGGGTCTTCTTGAGCGGCTTCGTTTTGGATGGACGGGAAATCATCAACCTTCGTGGGTTTGACGACTTGTCGCTCACCATGCCCAACCAAAACACCGGCGCACCAGTCATCGCCAAGTATGGAGCGGAATTGCGTTACCCATTGAGCACAAATCCGAGCGCCACGATCTACACGTTGGCCTTCATTGACGCGGGCAAGACGTGGACCGATGCGCGGGAATTTAATCCGTTCGAAGTGTACCGTTCAGCGGGTGTGGGCATGCGGATTTTCCTGCCCATGTTTGGACTCCTGGGCTTGGATTACGGATGGCGTTTGGATGATGTGCCGACCCTCCCGAACATGTCGCGGGGACAATTCCATTTCAGCATGGGTATGAATATGGGAGATTTGTAATTGAAAATTAGATGAAGATGAGAGGAATATCTTGGATAGTGTTGAGCCTGGCTATGATGGTGGGGCACCATGCGAATGCGCAGAAGTTCGCGTACATCGATACCGACTACGTGTTGCTACATTTGCCGGAGTACTCGGATGCCCAGGGACAATTGAACCAAATGGCCGTGGATTGGCAAGTGGAAATTGAGATGAAATTGGATGCGGTCGAGCGCTTGGAGATGGCCTACCGTGCGGAGCGGGTCCTGTTGACGCAAGAAATGCGCGGCAAACGCGAGGAGGAAATTGACACGAAACGACGCGAGGCGCGGGACCTGCAGAAAGCCAAATTCGGCGTGGAAGGGGAACTTTTTCAAAAGCGTCAAGAGCTTATCCAACCCATCCAGGACATGGTGTTTGAAGAGTTGAAAGATATTGCCAGTGGCAGTGGCTACATGGTCATTTTCGACAAGAGCAACCAGAGCAACATGCTCTACACCAACCCCAAATACGACATTTCAGACCGCCTCATCAAAGCCCTCGGATTCGTTCCGGGCGAGACTATTGAACCAGAAGCCGGCGAAGGAGAAGAGAACAAGTCAATCCAGGACCGGGCCAGGGATGCCATGAACAAGGGTAAGGATGCAGCAACGGGCCGAATGCGAGGCGCCGCAGCTGGCGCTCGTGGCGGTGGAAATACCATCGGCCGCGGCAAAAATTGAGGTGTTAAAACGTACCTTTGCACGAACTAGAACGATCACAAATTAAGATCACATGATGAAGCAGATTTCATTGGCCGTCGTTTTGATGGCAGCATGCACACTGACCAGTGTCGCTCAAAAATTTGGGCACGTCGATACACAGGATGTTTTATTGAACCTTCCAGAGCGAAGCGAGGCGCAAGCGACCATCGAGGCGCGTGCTGCAGAGTACGAGACCGAGTTGGCCCGTATGCAGCAGGAATTTCAGACGAAGTACGCCGAATACCAGAGCAAGGGCTCTACGTGGCCAGCCGCCATTCTCGAACAAAAAGAACGGGAACTGCAGGCGCTGGATCAGGGCATGCAGGAATTCGGATCAACCGTTCAGAACGAGTTGGTTTCACTCGAGCAGGAATTGTTGATGCCCATGGTGGAGCGCGTTCAAGAGGCCATCAATCAAGTGGGTGCCGAAAACGGATTCACCTACATCTTCGACACGAGTTCAGGTGCCACGGTCTACACCGGTGGTGAGGACGTGGGGGCCCTGGTACGGGCCAAGCTGGGCATGTAAAACGCCTTGGCGCACGCATGCGACCCATTGGGATTTTTGACTCGGGCATCGGAGGGCTGACTGTTGCGCGGGCAGTGGCTGAAGCCTTGCCCGAACACCCCATTTTCTACTATGGTGATACCGCTAACTTGCCATACGGGGAGAAGAGTCCCGCTCTGATTCGTCGTTATGCCACGCAAATCACCCGTGAGTTGGTGCGCTTGGGATGTGGGTCTATAGTCGTCGCGTGCAATTCTGCGTCGAGCAATGCGCTGGACGCCATTCAAGCGGAGGCCGGCGAATCCATCCCTGTCATTGATGTCGTTCACCCGGTGGTCGATGCCGTTTCCGCTCGGTTTTCCGGTGGGAAAATTGGCGTCATCGGCACACGGGCCACCATTGATTCACAATGGTACCAGCGGCTCCTCGAGGCCCGTGGATTTGATGTGATGACCAAGCCGACGCCTCTGCTGGCTTCGGCCATTGAAGAAGGCTTCCACGGAGGCCAGGTGAGCGACGCCCTCATAGCCGCCTACCTCGAGTCGGGGGAGTTCAACGATGTTCATGCCTTGCTTTTGGGCTGCACCCATTATCCGCTCGTCGCAAATCAAATTGCCGCGGCGTTGCCCGATGCAGTCGCGTTGGTGGACAGCGCCGAATCGGCTGCTCAAGCGCTCAAACGTGCGCTGGAATCGCTAGCGGACAAACAAGCGGCCAAGGGCGGTCGAGGAGATCGCTTCATGGTTTCCGACTTAACGGAATCTTTTTCGCTGGGTGCGCAGCGGTTTTTCGGAAAGCCCGTAGACCTCGTCGAGCACAAGTTGCCGTCCGCTACCAGTTGAACCAACCGGCGTATTCCACGTACCGATCGGCGGTGGCGGCGAGGTGTTCTTGAAGCTCAGGGCGGACCTCCCCTCGTTGCTTTGCTGGCACGCCGGCCCACAGGGTTCGTGGCGGCACGACCGTTCCTTCAAGCACGACGGCTCCGGCTGTAATGACCGCGTGCGCTCCGATGACCGCACCATCCAACACGACCGCATTCATGCCGATCAATGCACCGGCTTGCACGTGGGCGCCGTGAACCGTTGCGTTGTGACCGATGCTGGCGCCTTCATCGATCTTGGTTTCGCTCTTGTTGAACGTGCCGTGAATCACGGCGCCATCTTGGATGTTCACCCGTGGCCCGATGGTGATGGGTGCCACATCCCCACGGATGACGCAATTGAACCAGCACGATGCGTTCTCCCCGATGAAGACTTCCCCGACCACGGTGGCGTTCGGCGCAAGCCAGCAAGTGGGGTGGATGGACGGGGCAAGGTCACGGCAAGGGAGGATGACGGGCTGATTCGGGTTCATGGCATTTCGGCTTTTTCCCACCAACGGGGTCGGTCAAAGATGCGCAATTGACTCGCAAATGCCGCATCCTCTTCCCCAATTTCAAGGGTGTTTGTTCGTGTGTTTAGCTCCAAAGCGGCATGCAAGCGCGCCACGGCTTTCAGGTGCTCAATGCCACGCGCCGAAGTGCTGAAGGTGCTGGCGTGCTGCTGGAAGATGGCCTCGGCTGCGGGGGAGGTGTGAACGGATGGATGTGCAGTGAGCCACTTCCGGGTAGCGGCAACCTGTTCACGCACGGTGTGCAGCGTAGGGGCTGGTTGCGCAGCCGATGCCCCGGCGGTC
>DJYV01000069.1 GCA_002448555.1 Flavobacteriales bacterium UBA6969 | reverse complement strand
TGAGGTCAAATGGTACCAGATTGATACGCAAAACCCCGAAGTGGAGGCGGCGTTTGATCGTGGAGCGGCGGCCCGCGAGCCGGCGGATATCGCATTGATTCGCGATGAGGAATTCATCCCCACGTCTTACATCGAGGCCGACCCTACCCTGAACGATTTCTACACCACGACCGATCCGTTCATGGTGTTGGAATTGGACAAGGTGGAATACCAGGAGCGCCTCGCCAGGCTGTCGGACGAGGAGAAAGCACTGCTCGCCAGTGGCAAGAACTACTACGAGATTACTTTCCGCAACGAGGGTGGCTTGGTCATGCCTTTGATTTTGCAGTTCGAATACGAAGACGGCACCCAAGAAATTCGCCGCATTCCCGCAGAAATCTGGAAAATGAGTGAGCCGACTGTGACCAAAGTATTCATGACGGAACAACCGGCAGCCCAAATCACGCTCGATCCCATGCTTGAAACGGCGGATGTGGACATGGATGACAATTACTGGCCTCCGCGACCCCAGCCAACGCGCTTTGAGTTGTTCAAGTCAGAGCGAGGACGCCGCAGTAGCGGTGGCGGTGAAAACCCCATGCAGCGAGCACGCCGAGACGCGGAAATGCAGTCTGGAGGGGAGTGATCATCCCTGCAGGGATTCCCATAGCAGCAGCAGAATGACCAGCGCCCCAATGGCCAGTCCCCAACGGTTGCGATTGTTGAGCCGTTCGCCCAAGAAGAGGACGGAGGCCGCTGCACTCAGTAGGATCACACCGAGGTTGTTGACGGGCATGACTCCGCTGCGCGCGAGGTTGATTTTGTCGTAGGTCTCGAGCAGGAAATACAGGGCGCCAAAATTGATAATGCCGAGTCCCACACCGGCCAGTAAGGTGTTCCTCGACGGAGCGTGCAATTGGCCGGATAAGGCGAGCCAAGCTACCCCTGCGATGCACGCCGTCGTCAGCGGCAAAGAAGCGAACAGGTACCGGTGTTCGACGGATTGCATGTGGGCTTCTCCTGAGTAGGCGGCAAACATCAAATCAATGCATCCGCTGCCGACAAAAATGACCAGCGGCACGACCCAACGAGCTGCCCCTTGCTGCACCGTTCGTTCTTCCTCCTTCCACGAAGCCAAAACGATGGCGGGGATGGCGAGCGCGATGGCCACCCCTTTTTTCCAGGTCAGTGCATCCAGCGGGTCGAAGGCCAAGAAGAGGGCAACTGGCAACACCATGCTCAATTTTGATGCAATGGATGTAACGGTCAGCCCAAGCGTTTGGGTGGTGCGTGCAATCAGTTGAAATAAGTAAATGAAGAGCAAACCCATGCCCAAGGCAACCCATACCCACGGCTCCGATTGAACGCTCGTAAACAGGGCCGATCCTCCGCACAGCACCCAGCCCAACGCCGCTGCGACGCCGTAGTTGAGCACGATGGCTTGGAGCGTGTGGACCTCCCAGTGTTGGAAGCGTTGAAACAGGACGAAAATCCCTGTGGACAGTGCGATGCTGATGAGCAGGTAAATCACCCGGCGAAGGTAGGGTTTCCGTTAATCCGATGCGTGACGCGAATGGAGCCGATTGGTCCATGCATCGACACCCAGCTGTCCCGAAGACGCTATGCCATGCGGGAGGGGGAGGGAATGGTCGGGGATGGACGGTGCAGGCAAACCTCCGCCGGTAGCTGCAGGACTCCTCCAGCACTTGATTTCATTCCAAGCGTCGTGCTTGAGGAAGTCGTTCAGCACGGTGGCGCCACCCTCGATCAACAAGCTGGATAGGTTGAATTCGGCATAAAGCCGCTCCAGCAATGTATCCAGTCCTTCCTTGACCTCCCAGTGGCAGCTGTGCTTCTTTGCGGGGCTATTGGTCGGTCCAACGACGTAAATCAAATCGTCGTTGCGCTGAATCAATGCGTGTTCCATGTTGATGAGGCCATCAGGATCGAGCAGCACGATGCGTGGAGAAGGCGCCTCGATGCTGCGAACACCGAGTTGAGGCGTGTCCACCAAAGCGGTATTGGCGCCAACGACGATTCCCTGTTCCAACGCTCGCCACGTGTGTGTCAAAGGACGAGCTGTTTCCGCCGTGATTGGGAACCCACCTGCGCCAGGCTTGCGCTCTTGCTGTGGCCTGCCGTCCATGAAGCCATCTCGGGATTCAGCCCATTTGAGGACGACCCACGGACGCTTGGTTTCTGCATTCCATAAAAACCGACGGTTCTGCCAGGCCAATTCGTGTTCGAGGCATCCCACGTCCACTTGAATGCCCGCGGCCCGGAGTCGTTCAGTGCCACCGCCGTCAACCGCGGGATTCGAGTCCCGGATGCCGATGACAACGCGTTTCGGTGGGATGCGTTCGATGAGGGCTGCACAAGCAGGGGTTTGACCAACGTGGTTGCAGGGCTCGAGGGTAACGTACCATGTGCTTTCGGCAAGCAATGGCTGGTCTGCAGAGGAAACCGATTGGTATGCTTCCACTTCCGCATGGGCCTGACCGAATGCCGTATGCCATCCTTGGCCTATGATTCGGCCGTCAGCACTGACAATGACACACCCCACGAGCGGATTGGGCGCCACTGTGAATTGGCCGCGTTCCGCCAATTCCATGGCGGTGCGCATGAACTGCATGTCTGCGGTCGAAAACTGCATGCGGGAATGATCAGGACTGCGCTGCCGCGTCGAGGGTGTTTTTGAGGAGCATCGCGATGGTCATGGGGCCTACACCGCCTGGTACAGGGGTGATGTGACCGTCGACATCGGACAACCCATCTGCATCGACGTCTCCCGTGAGTCGGGTGCCGGATTTCTTGGTTGCATCCGGGATGCGGTTGATGCCGACGTCAATGATCACCGCACCGGGTTTGACCATGTCGGGTGTAACGAAATGAGGCCGGCCAATTGCCGCCACTAAAATATCAGCACTTCGGGTGATTTCGGCGAGGTTTTGAGTACGCGAATGGCACATCGTTACGGTGCAATTACCGGGGTTGGCATTGCGGCTGAGCAACAGAGTCATGGGCGTTCCGACAATGGCGCTGCGTCCCAAAATGACAGCGTGCTTGCCACTGGTCTCAATGCCGTATCGCTTCAGCAACTCGATGATGCCAGCCGGGGTTGCCGGTTGGAATCCGGGAAGTCCGAGGCTTAGGTTTCCCGCATTGATGGGGTGAAAACCGTCGACATCTTTTGAAGGGAGCACGGCTTCAAGCACCCGCTGCGCGTCAATTTGATCGGGAAGGGGTAGTTGAACGATGAATCCATCGATAGCAGGATCTTCGTTCAGTGCTTGTACTTCGTCCAAGAGCTGCTCTTCGAGGATGTTCTCGGAAAGTTCGACCAAGGTGCTATCGAACCCAACGCGCTCGCACGCTTTGATTTTGTGGCCAACGTAGGCACGACTCGCCGGGTTGTCTCCAACGATGATGGCTGCGAGGTGGGGCTTCTTGGCCCCGTCGGTGACGCGTCTTTGGACTTCTTCCTTGATTTCGTCTTGGATGGCCAGGGAAGTGGCCTTGCCGTCAATGATTTGCATAGTGGGCTGCTGGGGTTATCGACCAAACGCGGATAGGCCGGCCATGCGGCTGCGTTTTCCGCCTTTTCCTTTGGTCATGATGTGCATCATCTTTTTCATGTCTTGGAACTGCTTGAGCAGCCGGTTGACCTGCGCAATATTGGTTCCAGAACCATTGGCAATTCGGGTTTTGCGTCGCGCATCAATGATCTCGGGCTTTGCACGCTCAGCCGGGGTCATGGACTGGATGATGCACTCGACTTGCTTGAATGAATTGTCATCCAATTCAATGCCCTTCAAAGCCTTAGACATGCCGGGAATCATGCCCATTAGGTCCTTGATGTTCCCCATCTTTTTCAACTGCTGGATCTGATTCATGAAATCCTCCAGGTCAAACTTGTTTTTTCGAATTTTTGCTTCGAGTTGGGCGGCTTCTTTTTCACTGATGACTTGCTGCGCCTTTTCCACCAAGGAGACAACATCCCCCATGCCGAGAATTCGATCCGCCATGCGGTTCGGGTGGAAAGTGTCCAAGGCGTCCATTTTTTCGCCGACACCCACAAATTTGATGTGCTTGCCGACGACGGAGTAAATGG
>DJYV01000139.1 GCA_002448555.1 Flavobacteriales bacterium UBA6969 | reverse complement strand
AACGCCACCGTCCCGGTAACGGCACAGACGAAAACCTGCTGCTCACGCACCGTCACTCCGGCGGCTCGCGCAAGAGAAGCAAGCGCCAAGCATACCGCCAAGATGAGCAATTGCCCTGCTTCTACCCCCAAATTGAACCGCAGCAACGGCATCACAATGCCTTCGCCTTCCTCCCGCATCATCCGAAAAAAGGAACTGAACCCAAGGCCGTGAATCAAACCAAATCCAACGGCAGCGGCGTACGTGAGGCCCGCCCCGCGTTTGCCTTTTTGCCCGGCCCCGCGGCGCAGATTCCAAAGGGCCGTAACCGTGATGGTCACCGGAATGAGAAACTCAATCCAAGCCCTGTCTGCGTGCACCCACCCCATGCCCGCAAGGAGCAACGTGATGCTGTGTCCGAGCGTAAACGCCGTCGCCAACAGCACCACCCGCCAAGCGTCTGCCAAACTCGCCCACGCCACCAGCGCCAACAGGTACAGCATGTGGTCGTATCCGTTGAGGTCGGTGATGTGCTCCACCCCCATGTAGATTTCATTCATGACGCAGCACGGGTGTATTCGACGATTTCAAATCCGTGCTCGTTGCGCTCGTCGGCTTCAAACCGACCATGCGACACACGGTCCCACCCCGCAGCAACAGCGTTCAAATCAAAAAAGGTGTCCCCCTCCGGAGCTGCATCCACGTGGGTCAACAGCACGCGGCCAACATCGCCACGTTCAAGTGCCTGGCGGTAAATCTGGCCGCCGCCAATGATGAAGGCCTCCGCTGCACCCGCCGTCGCTGCGGCATCCAATGCCGCCTGAAGCGAGTGCACAACCTGCGCTCCCGGCGCCGCATATTCCGTGTTGCGCGTCACCACAATGTTCGTGCGGTGGGGAAGCGGGCGGAACTTCTCAGGGATGGATTCGTAGTTCTTGCGGCCGGTGATGACGGCGTGCCCCCGGGTCGTTCCGGAGAAGAACTTCATGTCGTCACGCAGGCGCCAAATGAGGTTGTTGTCCCGTCCGATGACGCCGTTGCTGGCCACGGCAACAATGATCGAAATCCGCATGGTCTGGGCTTAGACAGAAACCGCCGCTTTGATGTGCGGATGCGGATCGTAGTTCAACAACTTGAAATCGTCATAGGTGAAGGCAAAGAGGTCCTTTACGTCCGGGTTCATCCACATCTGAGGCAGTGGACGTAGTTCGCGGGTCAACTGCTCGCGGGCCTGTTCTACGTGGTTGGTGTAGAGGTGGACGTCCCCAAACGTGTGTACAAACTCGCCCGGTTCCAAGTCGCAAACCTGCGCCATCATCATGGTGAGCAGCGCATAGGACGCGATGTTGAACGGCACGCCCAAAAACGTATCCGCGGACCGTTGGTAGAGCTGGCAGTTCAGGCGGCCGTTGTCCACGTGAAACTGGAACAAACAGTGGCACGGTGGCAACGCCATCTCATCGATGAAACTCGGGTTCCACGCGGAAATGACGTGGCGGCGGGAATACGGGTTGGTCTTGATTTGCTCCACCAACTTGGCAATCTGGTCGGTGTGGGTGCCGTCGGGGTTGGGCCAGCTGCGCCACTGGTAACCATAGACCGGACCGAGGTCGCCGTTCTCATCGGCCCATTCGTCCCAGATCCGCACCCCGTTGTCCTTGAGGTACTGGATGTTGGTGTCGCCTTGCAAAAACCACAGCAGCTCGTGGATGATGGAGCGCAGGTGCAGTTTTTTGGTGGTCAACACCGGAAAACCTTCCTGCAAATCAAACCGCATCTGGTAGCCAAAACACCCAATGGTCCCCGTGCCTGTGCGGTCTTCGCGCAGGTTGCCGTTGGTCAGCAAATGGTCAAGTAAATCAAGGTATGCACGCATGCTACGAAGGTATTTCCTACCCCCTGCATTTCCCGTGCCCGTGGAAATCGGGTTGAAAAGAATTGGATTCCGCGGCGGATGTCAGGTGAAGCGGCGCACCGCCCATGATTTTTCCGCCAACGCATCCAATGGCATCGCCCAGCGGTAGAAAAAATTGATCACCACCAAGTGCAACAGCAGCGCGGCATGCAACGGTAAAATGTACCACGGCCAGGCCAAGTTCCGGACAAACGGGTTGTCGACTTTCGGGGCTTCCCACATGTACATGTAGTTCGCGGTGATGTCAGCCGGGTGGAAGGTATTGAGGTACCAATTGAACACCCCCACGGATGTGGACAGCACTGCCGCCACTCCATACGTCCAGATCCAGCCCCACTTCGGGAAGCGGAATCCGTACGCGCGGGCCATGACAATCGGGATGACCACGATGGCCGTGTGGTTGGCGTAGTAATGCGTCAGGATCATCGGAGCGTCCCCGATGGTCAGCTGCGGCGTCAGCAACGCGTGCAACCCTCCGATTGTGCCGAGAAAAGCGGAAAACGTAAAGACTTTCTGGTTCTTCCAGAAGCAGTTCAGCGCGACCAACCACCCGTTGATGCCACAGAAATGCAACGGTATGTTGCGGTGGATATTCAGCGTAACATCTGGGCTGAGCAGGCCATAAAGCAGTGGAACAAGGCAGATGAGGATCATGAAAATGCCCAAGTTTCGAAGTGCTCGCTCCTTGCGGGCCCCGGTCAATTTTTGAAACGCCTGCACGACGGTATAACCGATCAAAATGGAACCAATCATGAAATACCAATACCGCGGCTCATCCATGTGGATGATCACGTCATAAGCTTGTTTGGCGGCTTCAACTTCGTTCATGATGCAGTGAGGTTAGGGGCCTCGTCGCCCTCGTGAATCAGGGTCTGGGTTGGGAAGGCAAATTCGAGTTGCGCCGCGTTGAATCGGCGCAGGATTTCCAAGTTGATGGCGCCCGGCGTTAAGCACACGTCGGCTTCCTTCCGGACGTAATAGATGGCGCTGACGTTCAATGAAAAATCACCAAATCCGCTGAACCAAATGATGGTGTCGTTCTCGGTTCCAACATGCTTTTCGACCACTTCGCGCAAAATGCCAATGGCCTCCTCGATGCGTTCGGGCGTCGTGTCGTAGGTCAAGCCCAAATCCAACCGGATCTTCCGCGCAGGTTCGGCGGTCACGTTCTCAACAACGCTGTCGGTGAATTTGTGGTTGGGGATCGTGACGATGCGGCCTGCGAGGGTCTTGATGCGGGTCGAGCGGATGCCCACTTCAATGACAATGCCGTCCACGCCATCGAGTTGTACGCGGTCACCGACGACAAACGGTTTGTCGACAAAAACCGTAATGCCCCCGAAGATGTTGGCCACGAAATCCTTCGCCGCCAGGCCCATGGCCAAACCGCCGATGCCCACTCCCGCGAGGAGCGCGCCGACATCGTACCCGGCGTTGTTCATCGCCATGATGACCCCGAGTACCCA
>DJYV01000091.1 GCA_002448555.1 Flavobacteriales bacterium UBA6969 | reverse complement strand
CGTGCCCTATGCAGATTTTGAAGTCAAGCACGAAGGCGGCGATAATATCCGTACCCCGGGCGACATCACTGCAATTCGAATTGCATGCCAAGCCTGTCCGTTCAATGCATCTGCCGCTTGCCCAGAAAATGCCGATCGCGATGTACAGACGGACGTTGATTTCTTGATTTTCACAGAGTTCACGGACTTATTTGGCCAGGAATGAAGCGCTGGTTTTGCATCGGTTGGGCTTTCATTGCACTCGCGGGCTGTTCGCAGTTCAATGCGGTAACGCTGTACAGCAACGATACGTCGGAAGTGCATCCTTTGGATTATTTCGACCAGGCGATAATTTTTCATGATTCACAAGCCAGTATTTTGACAGGCTTGCGGAATACGACGTGCAAGGAAGTGCGATTCGAACAGGGCAATAGTTTCGGCGGGAAGGACCACATGAGCATTGAGTGGGATGCAAGCCGGGGGTGTAAATTCATCGGCATCCAGATCCCTTGGGCCAGTTATGCAGCCAAGGATTTGACACCGCTCTTGGATTGCGCGGCTATTGAAATGGCCATCCGATTGGAGGAAGGCTCATTGACTAACATTCCCATGTTTTTCGGTCTTGTCGATTACGCCGGACGGCAATGCATGACCAAAATCAATTTCCTCGGGATGGACGATGGCTTGTTGGATACTTCATGGCGAAAGGTCCGCATCCCGCTGCGTGCGTTCAATTATCAAAGACGGGGCGTGAACATGGCCAATATCAAAGAGCTCAAAATTGAATTCCAACGAAAAGGGCATGTCCACATCGATGAAGTTCAAATCGTCCGCTACGATCATCACTATCCGATTGAACCGGATCAGTCAATCGATGTTGTTGCCGAATTGCCCTGGAAAATTGGCACAATGCCCGAGGAATGGTGGGGCATCAATCCTCGCTACTCGAGCAGCTTTCTTTTTGGCGAGGAACAAGACGTCGGTGGTTCCAATGAGGCGAACCCGATGAAAATTCAAGCTGAAGTCGACACCGCTCTGCCGGGCGCCTGGGATCAGTTTGGCGTTTCATTTTCAAACTGGAAACGAGTAGATCTGGCATCCTTGCACACCACCGCAGCGTTGAGCTTTGACCTGACGTGCGCAGAAATGCCGGATTTGGTGATTTCCATTCATGCGTTCTCGGGGCAGCGGCGTCAAGTTCGGACACAACTTCAGAGCCATCACCTCGTTGCTCGAGGCGAAAATCAATTCCGGGTATACATCCCCATCCGGTCTTTTCCGGACTATGAGTCGTTGGATTGGTCTGCTCTGAAGGAGGTGCGATTCCGCGTGAAGGAAAGTGCTCGTTTCGACTTTGCCAACCTTCGTCTCATCGAATTCAGAGGTAACCCCCAAAAACCTGTGGCATGGAAAGGATACGAGTGAATCATCCATTGCGTGTTGTTCTGTTGCTGCTGTTTGCTTTTGCGGCCCCTCAGGGAAACGCCCAAATCGCGCACGTCGAAGTCATTCAGAATGAATCGGGATTCCAGCTGTTGCGTGACGGCGAGCCCTACTTCATCAAAGGGGCGGGTGCCAAGGATCATTTCGACTTGCTAAAATCATCTGGAGCGAATTCCATTCGGATCTGGAGCACGGGCCGAGCCGAACTGCTCGATTCGGCTGCTCAGCATGGAATGACGGTGGCCTTGGGGCTTTATGTCCGACCAGAGCGCACGGGTATGGATTACAACGATACGTATGCAGTCCGCGGCCAGATTGAGCAATTGAAGACAGAGATTTTGAAGTACAAGGACCATCCGGCGTTGCTTATTTGGGGAATCGGCAATGAGATGGACCTCCGGTACGCCAACTTCAAGGTGTGGGATACAGTGGAGGAATTAGCAAGATTCATTAAAGAAGTGGATCCACATCATCCTACCATGACTGTCATTGCGGGGTTGGACCCGTCAAAGGCACACATGATCAGGAGCCGATGTCCGAGCATCGACATACTCGGGATCAATGCCTATGGCTCCATTGAAAACACACCGGCCAACATCCGAAAATTCAACTGGGACAAGCCCTACATTTTCACCGAATGGGGTGTCAATGGACCCTTTGAGGCTCCGCGAACGGCGTGGGGAGCTAAGATTGAGCCGCCCAATGGGGTCAAGGCGAACATGCGACAGCGTCGATACGCGAATCGGATTTTGGGAGATTCAGAGCGTTGCTTGGGCAGCTATTGCTTCCTGTGGGGGCAAAAGCAAGAATCCACAGCGACGTGGCATGGCATGTTTACTGGGGACGGTCATCCCACTGAGGCGGTTGATGTAATGCACCAATGTTGGACAGGGTCTTGGCCAGCTAAACGGGCTCCTTCCATTTTAGATATTCAGTTGAATAGTACAGGATGGCGAAAAGACCATGTGATGCATTCAGGCGAAGAAGGTATCCTGCATGTGGACATTGAGTCGCCCTCTGAGGATGCATTGACTATAGAATACAGACTTTACCGCGAATCGCAATCCCGAGCAATCGGTGGCGACGTGCAGAAAGAACCGGAGGAATTGTTCGTTGAAGTCACAGTCGTTGATGACACCACGGTCCGGTTCCGAGCCCCTCAGGAAGAGGGGGCTTACCGAATCTTTGCCTTTATTCGAAACGAACGGAATCAATATTCCGTCGCCAACGTACCTTTCCTTATTCAATGATATCAAAATTGCCCCTATGAAACCTATGCTTCGGATCCACACCATTTCACTCCTTGCAATCGTGACCTGTTTCTTCGGCTGTGCTGAACAGAAGGAGGGCGAAACGAAGCCGTTGAACGTGCTCTACATTATGGCCGATGATCTGGCGTACCAGGCCATAAGCGCCTACGGTTCACCCATCAGTAAACTCGCTCCAACGCCAAACCTGGACCGGATTGCCGCCAACGGTGCACGCATGGACGCGGTGTACTGTACCAATTCAATATGTGGCCCGAGTCGGTCGTCCATTCTGACAGGCAAATTTTCGCATCTCAATGGCTTTTATAAAAACGTAGACGGCGGGGACTTTGATGGTTCGCAGATGACCTTCCCCAAGATTTTCCAAGCCAATGGTTATGAAACCGCTGTAATTGGGAAATGGCACCTCGGCACGGAGCCAACGGGATTCGACTATTCTAAAGTGCTAATCAATTGGGGAGGACAGGGGACGTACTTCAATCCACAATTTTGCATCAACGGTCAGGACACAGTGGTCGAGCGTACGCGCCACTCCACGCAAGTCATTGAGGACGACTGCATCGACTGGCTGACCCAGCGTGATTCGGAAAAGCCCTTCATGCTGCTCTACCAATTCAAGGCCCCTCACCGGGACTGGCGTCCGGATTCCATGTACCATGACCTTTTTGCGGATTTCGATTTCCCTTTGCCTGAAAACTTCAACGATGACTATGCAGGGCGGCCAGCCGCAGCCGAGAACATGATGGAAATCGAAAATCACCTGAACCGCAGGGATATGAAGCAGGAAGCGCCTCTTGGTTTGTCGAGAAGGGACTCGATGCGCTGGCTTGCCTATGGCGATAAAGGACAATTTTGGACCCCCCATGATTCCCTCCAAGGTGAAGCCTTGAAATACTGGAAGTACCAGACCTACATCAAAGATTACTTGCGTTGTGTGGCCGGTGTTGACCGAGCGATTGGCAGGGTCTTGGACTACCTTGAAGAAACCGGCTTGGATGAGAACACGTTGGTCGTCTACACCTCGGATCAGGGATTCTATCTGGGGGAACACGGTTGGTTCGACAAGCGGTGGATGTATGAAGAGTCGTTCAAGATGCCGTTTTTGATTTCATGCCCCGATCAAATTGCCCCCAACTCAGTTTCGGACGAATTGGTCATGAACATTGATTTCGCCCCAACGCTGCTCGATTTTGCAGGCCTACCTGTTCCAGATGAAATGCAAGGGAAGAGCTTCAAAAATGCCCTCGTTGAAAACCAGAGTTCCAGCCGCGACGCGGTGTATTATCATTACTACGAATACCCCATTTGGCACAAGGTTCAGCCGCACTACGGCATTCGAACAGATCGATACAAACTGATTCACTTCTACTATTCCATGGACGAATGGGAACTGTACGACATTCAGAATGATCCGGAAGAAATGCACAACATCTATGAGGAGGCAGATGAATCGCTGATTGCGGATTTGCGTTTCAAATTGGATTCATTGCAAGTCATGTACGGAGATACTGCTTCGTTGGAAGAAATGCGGCTCATGACCGATACCGTGATCACACGGGTGTACAATGAGCCGATGAAAGTCACCAAATGAACGCAGGTCGGCTGATTTGGTTCCTTGCTGCCGTTGCGATGACCCAAGTCGGATCGGCGACTACTTTTTATGTAAGCGGTTCCAACGGCGATGACACTAACATTGGAACGTCGGCAGAAGCGCCTCTCCAGTCGATTCAGGCCTTGAATGACTTGGAATTTGCGCCCGGCGATTCGATTCTTTTCCATGCCGGAGAATCATGGCAAGGGATGTTCTGGCTTCACGGTTCAGGCACACCTGAATTTCCGATCGTTGTTGGCAAATACGGTGAGGGGCCACGGCCCATTCTTGATGGCAATGGCTACCAGGCGTCGCTCTTGATTTACAATGACGAATGCATTGCGGTTCAAGATTTGGAGTTCACCAATGATGCCAGTCATCTGGATGAGGTCGGTGAGGTCAAAAAACTGGAGGGGTTCGGCGGAGAATCCAATGATTGGGGGTCCGGCAAAAACGTCCGATTCGGAATCAAAGTAGTCGCCGACGCGCAGTCTATTCAGCGCATTCAATTTGCCAACCTGTACATACACGATGTATTTCCCTCGCCTGACCTGGCAGCCAACGAACACAAGGGCTACGCCATCAAGATTGAAACTCAATCCGATCTCGAGCAGAACGCCGTGCACCTCGCCAATGAAGTTTCATTTTCAAACCTGACCGTGCGTCGAACAGGGCACTACGGAATATGGATTAAGTCACTTGGCCTCAATCAGAATGATACGTTTAAGAATCACAGCGTTGTGATGGATTCGTGTCTGTTCGAGTACACCGGAGGTTCCGGTTTCGTGCCAAATAAATGCGAGTTTGTCACGGTGCAAAACAGCATCTTCAACCACACGGGATCGGATGTGGACGAACGCATGTGGAAGCGGGGGAGTGGCATGTGGACGTTTGATTGCCGCAATGTGATGGCGCAATTCAACCAGTTCAAAAATGCCCACGGTCCGATTGATTCCTATGGAGCACACATTGATTATGGCAACGAAAACGTGCTGTATCAGAACAATTTGAGCTACAACAACGAAGGTGGTTTCGTTGAAATCCTCGGTGACAACATCAATTGTGGTTACCGCTACTCGTTGAGCATTAACGATGGCTACCGGGTGGATCCGAATGGCGTGCACAATGGCAGAACACTGAACATATCGGACTACTGTGGAGAGTCCAATCCCGGATGTTCCAGTGTAGGAACCTTTGTTTACAATAACACCATTTACATTGGCGACACCTTGGCTCCTGAAATTCGAATTAAGCCTGGTATCGGGGACTTTCATTGCTACAACAATCTTTTTGTGTGCGAGCCGGTGGGGGGGGACTTACTTTGCGATGTTTCTGAAGCGTCCAATGAACTTGACTTCAGTCACAATTTATTCTTCGATGCGTCGCGGTATCAATTTGATTCAGAGGGTATTGTCACGAATGGTGGGGTTTTCGCACACCCGTTGCTGCAATCCATGGATTCTTTGGGTGGACTAGACGAGGACTTTTACAAGCTCACGGCTGAAAGCAGTGCCTTTGAATCGGGATTGGTTGTGTCCGAATTGCTGCTCTCCACGGCCTCCTTTGATCATACCTCGATGGATGATTTTTACGGAAACAGTGTTCAAGGGATAGGGCCTTCAATTGGCGCACATCAACCTCGGGTAGGTAGTTTTTTCTGCGGTCCTGGAGCGGAATGGAACCATACTGAGCAGAAATGCACGGCCTGCATGTGCAGTGGAGATTTTGATGGTGATGGCAACTTGACAGTGGCCGATTTACTCATCTTTATTTCCAATTTTGGTGGGAACTGAACTCCCTTGGGAGGCGATTAGGGAATGTAGGCTCGAAACCGTATATTTAGGTATTAATATGCTGATTATTCAGATTAAAGTAACGACGCCATGGTTCGGTTAACTTTCATTTCCTTCTTAAGCTTGCTCCTTAGCTCCTCAGCGATTCACGCCCAAACGACAATTGATGCATGCAATCTCTTTGATGTCACTGAGAATGCAGCGTGGCCGTTCGTTTTCACTGCCGTCGAGTCGGATGATTCATCAAGTTCAGCAGAGCAGGTATTTGAAATCGTCGTTGATGAACTTCCTTCAGATGGTGCCAGTGTCCGTGTCGCAAAAACCGTCGCCAATGGCAATTGGTTTTTTGGTGAGCCCATTCCACTTGAGCTCGGGTCCAATGTCATTACCGTTACGGCTGTTTCCTTCCCTCGCACAGTGAAGTTTCAGTTTTCGTCGGGTGAGGTGGCCTTTTCTTCATTGTTTTTGAATTACCTCGATGTCAATACTTGTGTTGCCAGTACCGGGGGTGTTGCAGTTGCCTCCTGCAGTGCATTCGAACCAGGGCCAAATGATACCTGGACACATGTGCTGACTGCGGTTACATCCGATGATCCGTCAAGCGGTGAGGAGCAGACGCTCGAGATCGAAGTGTCTGCTTTGCCTGCAGGCGGTGCAGAGTACCGTGTGGCGAAAACTGTGGCTAACGGCAATTGGTTCTTCGGGAACCCTATCGAACTCAGCTTGGGCCTGAACACGGTCAGCGTTTCAGCTGTCGCGTTTCAACGGACTGTAAAGTTTCAATTCAGTAGTGGTGAAGTTGAGTTCACTGCGCTTGCCATCAATGGTGAAGCCGTGGAGTGCGATGCAAATGAAACGCTGGGATGTACCGATGCCGAAGCGGAGAACTACGACGAGGCCGCGACGGCTGATGACGGTTCGTGCACGTACCATCCTTCTTATTACTGCGGCACGGGAACCTATTGGGATGAGACCGCAGGTAAGTGCACAGCCGAATCTAGTTGCACGGGCGATATTGATCAGGACGGGATGGTTGCAGTTTCCGATTTGCTGGTATTTCTAGCGGCATTCGGCAACGCATGCGAGTAATCTGAAGCTCTCGGTTGCATGAAGGGATTTGGCTCTTTTATGCCCTGAGCCGATGTCAAAACAACGAATGGGGGTTACTTTCACTTCCATGATTCGTTCCGCTTACCTCGCGCTGCTCGTAGCAGCCTACTTGTTCTCTGATATTCCGTCCGCCCAAGGCCAATCGACGGCTGTCCTTGAAGAAGGCTTGGAATTCCGGTGCATCGGACCGTTCCGCGGTGGCCGCTCCGCAGCAGTGACGGGTGTCGAGAACGACCCCATGACCTTTTACATGGGTGCCACTGGCGGAGGGGTTTGGAAAACCACCAACGGCGGCACCACCTGGGAAAACATCTCCGACGGCTACTTCGGTGGCTCCATCGGTGCCGTAGCGGTGAGCCCATCGCACCCCAACATCCTCTATGTGGGCAGCGGCGAGGTCACGGTGCGCGGCAACGTCTCCCCTGGCACGGGCATGTACAAATCCGTCGACGGCGGACGCAGTTGGTCGGCCATTGGTTTGGCCAATTCCCGCCACATCCCCCGCGTGCGCATCCACCCCCGCAACCCGGACATTGTCTACGCGGCGGTGCTGGGCGACTTGTTCAAGGATTCGGAAGAGCGCGGCGTCTATAAATCCACGGACGGTGGCGCCAGCTGGAAACGCTTGTTGTTTGCCAATGAACGGGCCGGTGCCGTGGACCTGATGTTCGATCCGGTGAATCCGGAAGTGCTCTATGCCAGCACATGGAACGTGCGCCGCACGCCGTACGACTTCTCCTCCGGCGGTCCCGGTTCAGAGCTCTGGAAATCGGAAGATGGCGGTGCGACGTGGAAGTCGCTCATGGACAACGACGGCCTTCCCGAAGGGCCGCACGGCATCATCGGCGTCACCGTTTCGCCCGTTAATCCCGACCGCGTCTGGGCCATCATCGAAAACGAAAACGGTGGCGTTTACCGTTCGGACGACGCTGGCACCACATGGGAATTGCTGAATTCGGACCGCAGCCTGCGCCAACGTGCTTGGTACTACACGCGCATTTACGCCGACACCGAGGACGCCAACCGTGTCTATGTCATGAACGTCGCTTACCACGTCTCAACCGATGGCGGGCGGACGTTCGAGGCGCGCTACGCGCCCCACGGCGACCACCACGATTTGTGGATTGCACCGGACGATGCCTATCGACTGATCATTGCCGACGACGGTGGCGCCCAGGTCAGCTACGATGCCGGCGCAACGTGGTCGACATACATGAACCAGCCGACGGCTCAGTTCTACCGCGTTACCACGGACGATGCGTTCCCTTACCGCATTTATGGTGCGCAGCAAGACAATTCCGCCATCCGTATTGATTCCCGTTCGCGCGGCCGGTTCATCTCTGATGACAATTGGGAAAGCACCGCAGGCGGCGAGAGTGCACACTTGGCGCCGGCCCCCCGCGACAATGACATTGTTTACGGCGGGAGCTACGGTGGATTCCTGACCCGGTACAACCACGATTTGGACATGTCGCGCGCCATCAACGTGTGGCCGGACAATCCCATGGGCAGCGGCGCCGAGGGCATGCGATACCGCTTCCAGTGGAATTTCCCCGTATTCTTTTCACCGCACAACTCGGAGCACCTCTACACGTGCTCGCAGTTCGTGCACCGCTCCGCCAACGGCGGCGCATCCTGGGACATCATTTCGCCCGACCTCACCCGCGGCGAGACCGAGAAGCTCGTCTCTTCGGGCGGGCCTATCACCAAGGACAATACGGGCGTGGAATACTACGCGACGGTTTTTGCCGCTGCGGAATCGCCGCGCGAACCCGGCCTGATTTGGGCCGGTTCGGACGATGGGCTTATTCACGTCACTCGCGATGCCGGTGCCACGTGGCAAAACGTTACCCCGAAAGGCATGCCGGCCGACGCCTTGGTCAACAGCATTGAAGTCGATCCGCACCGCGATGGCGGCCTTTACGTCGCAGCCACCCGGTACAAGTCAGGAGATTATGCGCCGTATTTGTACCACACCGACGACTACGGCGTCACCTGGCGCACTCTTACCAAGGGCATTGACCGTGGGCATTTTACCCGTGTCATTCGCGCTGACCTGAATACGCCTGGTCTGCTGTACGCCGGCACGGAGTTTGGCTTGTACGTTAGCACCGACGACGGGGCGAATTGGCGTTCGTTTCAACTCAACTTGCCGGAGGTGCCCATCACGGATTTGGCCCTCAAGGACAACGATCTGATTGTCGCTACCCAAGGCCGCAGCTTTTGGTTGCTCGATGACCTCGATGTGTTGTGGCAGGGGTTGGAGGGTTTCGATGCCGCCCAGCCGCATTTGTTCCAACCGCATCCGACGGTGGGCTACGGCGGCGGCAACGGATCGGAGTCCGCCACGGCTGGTACCAACCACCCCGCCGGAGTGCGCGTGAACTTCCATGTACCGGAAGGTGGGGGTGCCACGCTCACGTTTCGCGACAGCGAGGGCGCCGAGATTCAATCGTATGCAGGCAGCGACCTGGACATTGCTGCGGGGCTCAATCACTTCGATTGGAACATGCGCTATGAGAAGGCCGATGATTTTGATGGGCTCCTGATGTGGTGGGGGACATTGAGCGGTCCGGTCGCACCTCCCGGTGACTACACGGTGGAGTTGGCGGTGGAGGGCGATACGTTGGTGTCGTCGTTTGAGGTGCTGATGGATCCACGTGCCGAATGCTCACGCGAGGACCGCATCGCGCAGTTTGAATTCCTTAAAAGCATCCGGGATAAGGTTGATGAGACCCACGACGCCATCCGCCACATGCGTTCGGTCAAATCGCAAAGTTCCGCCCTCCTCGGACGCCTGGATGAGAATGAATACCCGGACATTTTTGAAGAGGCGCACGCGCTCGATTCGCTGATGACAGCAGTGGAGGAGGTCCTTTACCAAACCAAACTGAAAAGCAATCAGGACATGCTCAACTTCCCCATTAAGCTCAACAACAAGCTCGCTCATGTGGGATCGTTGGCCAGCATGGGGGTGTATGCACCCACCGAGCAGATGGTTGGTGTGCGCGACGAAGTCACGGCGTTGATTGATGCTGAGCTCGCGAAATGGCATGCGCTGCGCGATGAGCGGCTGCCGGCGTTCAATGTGCTGATACGCGAAAGCGCGATTGATTTGATTGGGGTGCCGGAGGAGTGAAGGGGCGCTACCGCACCAAACTCACCGTGCCCTGCCGAACCACCGGATACCCCAGTTGGTCCCGGTACGTGACCTTCCACAGGTACAGGCCGTTCGGCGCGTAGTGCGTGCCGCCGGCGCTTTCCCCCAGCCACGGAAGCTCCGGGTCATCAGTGGACCAGATGAGGTCGCCCCAACGGTTGCGCACCTCGAGGTCATACGACGTAACGCCCAAGGCGATGGGCAGCCACACGTCGTTGAGTCCGTCCTGGTCGGGGGTGAAGGCCGTGGGCGCGTGGAAGATGGTGCCATTGACGACCACTTCGCCCCACGCCGTCGACGTGCAGCCGTAGGGGCTGGTGACGGTTTGGATGACCTCGAATGTGCCGCCGTCACTGAAGATGTACTGGCCGTTGGGTTGGCCGAGGCTGCCGCCGTCGCTCATCCAATAGGTCACCGTCGAGGTGGATTGCGCAAGCGACTCGATCTCGACCACCGGTTCCAACAATTCGACAACTTGCGGAGAAATGGTAAAGCCGGCCTGCGGAGCGGGGTAGACCGTCACGGCGTCCTCCACGACGAAGGAGAGGCTTGCCGGGCAATTGCCGGTCGAGACAGCGCTTACGGTGACGTCGTAGGTACCGGGCAACTCGTACACGTGCAAAGGCATATCCTGAATGCTGGAAGCGCCATCGCCGTAGGACCAAGCGTAGTCGAGTTCCCCTGTGGGCGCGGCATCGGCCAAGGTAACTGACAGTGGGACGCACCCTGCGGCCGGCCACACCTCGATGTCAAACGCACTGAGGTCCGGTGGCAATTCAATGAAGATGGAGTCGACCACGGAGGCCGCACAAGCGATCTCGTTCAGCGTCAACTCCACTTCGTGCCAGCCGCCGCTGGTAAAGGCAATGTCGCTCACGCCCACGCCGGTAGCAGATGGGGGAGAGGCCTGCTCAAACGCCCAGGTGTACACGGCGCCAGGGAATTGCGCGCCGGCGCCCACAAAATTAAAACTGTTGCCCTCAAGGCATTGTTGGCCAGGCGGGTCGAACGAAGGATCGGGCTCGTGAACCAGCAATTCATAGTCCGCGGATTGCAGGAGGCATTCCAACCCGGTGAAGGTCACCTCCAACAGGTAGTTGCCGGCATCGTCAAACGCCGCATCGGCGATGTAGGCCGTGGCGGCGTTGGCGCTGAAGCCGTTAGGGCCGGTCCAAGTGTAGTTGGCGAGGGATTGGGCGAGCGGGTTGTCTTCGAACTGCGGTACCTCGAGCGCGACGTTGTCGCCGAGGCAGGTCGTGCCCACCGGCTCAATTGCTACGGGCGGACAAACGCCGGTCTGCACCTCGAGCACGGTAACCTCATCCACGGGGCAGCCGTTGGCATCCACCAGAGCGCTGGCTCCATCGTTGAACTGCGAGTTTCCTGAGATGTCGCCTTCTCCGTAGATGTAGGCGGCACCGGTCAGCGTGCCGTCGCATTGCAAAAGCAAGCAGTCGTCGGTGAGTTCGACTTGAAATTTAAAGGCGACGCTGTCTTGGCCCAACGGGTCGTTCGTGAGCAGTCCACCGTCCAATGCATTCGCTCCAGCCCCGACTCGGACCCGGACGAGTTCATCGGCGACCAAGTATTCTCCTTCGTCGTCACCCGCGCCGTCCGTCATCCAGCCCGTTTGCGGTCCAGCCACCCATTCGAGGCTGCCGGAGACAAAGGAGGTCCGGAGGTCGAGCCCCATTTCCATGTAGACGTCGACAGCTGCGTCGGAACCGAGGTTTTTGCCTACGACGGTGTACTCGAGGATGTCCCCGGGTTCAGCGATGCCGCCGTTCACGTCCTCGATGAAAACGGTTGCCTTGAGGTCCGGTTCGTACACATCGATGACGGAGGTGATGACTTGGACCGTGATGGATTCGCCGCCAGTGGTGATGCGGATTTCGGCATCGGTGGCGTTGTTAGTGAGGAAGTCGAACCCGCTGTTGTCTGGGATAAAAACGTTGGCGTCGTGGCCCAATGTATTGTTGAAGGCTGGCTCGCGCCAGGGGTTCATCACGCCGTCGGTGCTGTGGGTGCTGTTGAACACGTTGTCGATGTCGTGCGTGGCGTCTGAGATGTACTCAACGGTACCGGCGCCGTCAAAGCCCAATTGGTCGCCGCCCTCGCCGCGGTCACCGTCGTAGGCCACAACGCCGAGCTGCAGGTCGACCGGTCCGTTGGGCGGGGTGAGGAAGCCGGAGATTGGGACATCGACTTGGGAATTGGAGCCGCCACCGCTCATGGTGATCATCGCCAACCCATCAAACACGGTCAGGTTGCGCATGGGCTCCAAAGCGTCTTGGTACACGATGACGAGGACCCAGCCGCCCCAGGAAGAGTTGTTTTCTGTCGCGACTACGTTGCCCACTGTGTAGCGGGCGTTGACCGGGTTACCGGCCACCCACTCCGTGATGTCGGCGAAGCAGCAGTAATTTGCCACGCCGGAAGCGTTGAATTCCC
>DJYV01000082.1:4592-8624 GCA_002448555.1 Flavobacteriales bacterium UBA6969 | reverse complement strand
CCCGAGGGCCATGTGAGCAGCGGAGCGCTCGTCCAGTGCTGTGACCAGCCGAATTTCAGGATGGGCGTTGGCCGCAATGACCAAGGGCGCATTGCGAGAACCCGGCGAAACGACCACGTCCCGAAGGCCGCATGCCACCCACGTTTTCAATAAAACAGATGCCCCGAGGTGGTCGGTCGTAAACATGCCGCAAAGGTACGGCGCTATTTCAGCTATCGTACGGCAATGCCCGCACGGATGGATTCAATCTTATCACGAGTCTCCTTCCACTCTTTAGACGGATCGGAGCCCTCTACGATTCCTCCACCGGCAAACAGACGAAAGCCATTCGCAAAACACTGCATGCACCGGAGGTTCACATAAAACGCCGCCCGGTCGCCTTCTGTGGCCCCCAAAAAACCCGTGTAGTACCGGCGTTCACCGGATTCTTGGTTGGCAATGAAATCAAGTGCCTTATCCCGAGGGGTTCCTCCAACCGCCGGCGTAGGGTGCAGGGTCTCCAACCAGAAGTCTACCTCCTCTTCTGAACGAAACGAGATATTGGATCGCAAGTGCTGAAGAGAGCCGTAGGCCATGGAAGTGGCCTCGCTGACACGCACATCGGAGGCATTTCGACCGCGGACATTTTGCTCGATGAAGTCGGCAACCAGCCCTTGTTCATGGCGCTCTTTGTCTGTCCAATCGCGCTGCGTGTCTGCCTTGGTACCCGCTAATGCGGTTGTTTCAAACTGCTCGCCTGCTTGAACAAGCAACACTTCGGGCGTCGCCCCAATCCATACCCCCGCTGAGGCGTGGACGAACAAGTAGACGAATGCATCTGGATAGGCCATGCATTTCGCTCGGAACACCTCTTCTGGCGTCCGGTGCGTTTCCCAGAATTCGGAGCGGCTCACCACCACCTTTTCCAACGTGCCCGCTTCGATGGCGTCGAGGGCCCGCTGGACGGTTTGCTCGTGTTCTTGTTGGCTTGCCCCCTCGCAAGAACCTTGCGGTAACGAGGTGATGGTGCCTGGCATCGGAAACTCGGCGACAACTGTACGGCCTTTCAATTGCAACGAAGGGCATTCTGGAGCGGTTTGAAACGGAGCAAACCAGAAAACCACATCGCCGTCTTCGGCCAATTCCAGTCGGTTTACGTGTTGTTCACCCGGTCGCCGCCACCATATTCCTCCCGCTTGTTCGCTCAATTTACCCTTGGTTTGGCTTGTTGATGATCATGACCGTGAGTCGGCTGGTGCACACCAAGCGCTCTTGCTCATCGCGAATGTCAATGGACCACACGTGCATCTTCCCCCCTTTATGGACCAGATTCGCCACACCGTGCACCCAACCGCTGCGCACACTGCGAACGTGGTTGGCATTGACTTCGACACCGACCGCTGCTTTGTTCTGGCCAGCCACCAAATAATGCGAGCCGATCGAACCGAGTGTCTCGGCCAGGACTACACTGGCTCCTCCGTGTAGCAAGCCATAGGGCTGGTGCGTCCGGTGATCGACCGGGAGTCGCCCTTTCACCTGCTCTCCATTCACTTCGAGCACCTCCAGTCCGATGGCATCGGCAATGGTGGGCACGCCGCGCAGGTCGTTTGATTTGGTGTCCATCTCCGAGGGATTCAATTTCGTCCGAAATTTACGCCATGGACAGCCCCGACCAACAGCAAGTGCGCATCCTCCTCGCGGAAGACGACGCGGCTATGCGCAAAGCAGTCAAGCTCAATTTTGTGCGGGAAGGCTGGTTTGTGGTGGAAGCAGAGAACGGTGAAGAAGCGCTGACACTGGCGAGGCAGCACCGTCTGGACGCAGCAGTGTTGGACGTCATGATGCCGAAGCTGGATGGCATCGCTGTGTGCAAATCCCTCCGTATGGAAGGTTCTCGGCTGCCCATTCTGTTTTTGACTGCCAAAAACGACGGCGAAGACCGGGTGGAGGGCCTGAAGGCTGGTGGCGATGATTACTTGGGAAAGCCCTTTCACCTTGAGGAGTTGATCTTGCGGGTGCAACGGCTGCTTCGCTCGCAGAATAACGAGACCACGGAGGTACTCCAGTCTTTCACTTTTGACGACGGCGGCTCCATCGATTTTGATGCATTCGAAATTGTGACCCACGCAGGCGAGGCGCAGCGCATCTCCAAGCGCGAAAGCCAACTCCTCCGCCTCTTGATTTCCAAAGCAGGACAGGTCGTCAGCCGTGAAGAAATCCTCGAAGTTGTCTGGGGCTACCACGCCTTCCCCAACACCCGAACGATCGACAACCACATCGTAACGTTTCGCAAATACTTTGAAAAGGACCCCAAAAACCCGGTCCACTTTACCTCTGTCCGGGGTGTTGGATACAAATTTAGCGCGGGTTAAATCATTGAATAACAATTTTTTAGGTGGTTTCGTTGCTTTTTTTTGAACAAAAAAGGCAACCATCGGTCTTCGCGTCCGTCTATTGTGCAGACACGGTCTGAGAATACTGTGTTGGTTTCAATTTCTTGCAGGTTATTGAAGGGGAGTCCATTGGGATTCCCCTTCTTTCATCTTAGGCCTTGGCAGTAGGCAGTTACTGGAGCTTGACGTAGACCACCTGCTTGGTCTCGAAAAACGGTTGATCGAGCCATTCTGAAATCGGCAACCGCTCCGTCGGGAAATCCACCTCCGCAAGCTCTTCGCCCAGATCACCTCCTTTCAACGCGAGAATGCCATTGGGCCAAGGATTTATGGATTGCTTCTTGATTTTGCCTTGCACCCACGGAATGAACCGGTTCATGCGCGTCACTGCTCGGCTGACTACGAAATCGAATTGGCCCTTGATGTCCTCAGCCCGCCCATGGTGAACGGTGACATTGGTCAACCCGAGGGCTTGGACCACAGCCCGGACCACCTTCATCTTTTTGCCGATGCTGTCACACAAGACGAAATTCACTTCCGGGTACACGATGGCTAAAGGAATACCGGGGAATCCACCACCGGTTCCCACATCGAGCACGTCGCTGCCCGGAGCGAACTTCATGGCTTTTACGAGCACCAGGCTATGCAAGACGTGGCGTTCGTCAAATGCGTCCATGTCCTTCCGAGAAATCACATTGATTGCTGCGTTCCACTCGGTGTAAAGGGCCTTGAGCTTTCCGAGCTGCTCCACCGCCTCGTCCGAAAGCCCCAGAATGAAGGTCCGGTAGTCCACGCTCAAATGGTTTCGCGCACCTGCCCTAACATCGCTTCCAGAGCCTCGCGTGCTCGGTGCAGTTGCGCTTTGACGGTGCCGAGCGATCGGTCCAGCTCCTCCGCGATTTCGTCATAGCTCTTCTCTTGGAAGTAACGCAACTCGACCAACTCGCGGTACTTGGGCTTCATCTTGCTTACCACGTCACGAAGCAACTCGATGCGCTCCTTTTTTTCGAGGGTTTGGATGGGGTCCAGCTTGTCGTCTGCGATGTGAATCTCCATGGCTTCACCGTCCTCGTTGCGGAACCCTTGGTCCAGCGATAGTGCATTGATGCGCTTCTTGCGAATGAAGTCAATCGTGTGATTGGAACCGATTTTGAACAACCACGTCGAAAAAGCAAACGCCGGCGTGTATTGGTGCAATCGGTTGAATGCCTTGGTGAAGGTTTCCATGGTCAGGTCTTCGGCATCGTCGGAGCTGAATACCATCTTATTGATCATGTGAAAAATGGAATCGCGGTAGCGCTCCATCAACTCACCAAATGCCCGCTGGTCGTTCTCCTTGGTCACACGCAACACCAGCGCGTAATCGTAACGGGCTTTGTCGGAGAGATTGGGATTGACGTCCATGGTGGTATTCGGGCTTGGTTTTGCTTCACCACCCCAGCTACCATTGACGTTTGTCTTGCCGTTTCCACATCAACGACAGAGCGACCCATGCGCTCCACGTCGACCAGATTGGAAGCAAACCGCCCCGGTTTCGCCAAGAATCAGGGGCTTGATAGGCTTTGGTGATGGACCGAAAGTTAAGCAGCTCACCCAACCACATGCCCCCCAACAGCGCACCTGTAATCCATAGCGAATTGTGAACAACCACTGCCAAAAC
>DJYV01000082.1:0-4205 GCA_002448555.1 Flavobacteriales bacterium UBA6969 | reverse complement strand
ATCAGCGGCTTTGTAATGCGGCACCGTGGTCCAATGCCGGCGCTTTTGCGCCAACCAATCCGACCACCTAGCCGGCATGACTGTATCCATGTGCGCGGCCCGGTGCGCGGCGACTGCCACGCTCACGTCAGGCGCGCTGGCGATCGCTTGAATCACCATGTCATCGTCGCCCGAAGCGGTTGCAGGTGCCTTGGTAAAGCCCGGGAATGCGGACCGGCGAATGGCCAGGTTGCGGCCCACCCCCATGTACGGTTTGTCCCGCTCCGCCCATCCCAGATACGAACGCATGATGTACAGCGCATCCAAGGCTTGCACACGAGAAAGCCACGTCGCTGGGGCTTCATCCTTCGGCCAACTGCCCCCCAACACCGCGGCCACGTCATCGTGATGGCCGGCGGTCATTTCCGAAGCCCAAGCAGGGCCCGCTGGCAGGCAATCCACATCCGTGAACAACAGCCATTCCCCGGAGGCTTGCCCGACGCCGAATCGCAAGGCATCGCGCTTCCCAGGAGATGTTTCGTCGATCCGGTAATGGGCAAACGTGAAAGGGACTTCCTCTTGAGCCGCTCGCGTCAACAGCGCGGGCAATTCGTCGGTCGAGCCGTCGTCAATGGCAATGACCTCTGTGCCTGCTGGCCATTGCTGGCCCTTCATCGCCGCCCAGCACGCCGGCCAATGCTCGGCGTCGTCTTTGATGCACACGATGACACTGACGGTGGGCTGCTCGCCAGTGGATGCGACAGAACGCAGCGCACGCAAGCAAGCCTGAGTCAAAGCCGCAGCGTGCGCGGTATAGGCCACTGCGCAGGCCGCCAATAGAGCGACCCACTCATTCATAACGGTACATGAGCGTGGTATCGTTGAACAGGATAACCGTCAGGCCTTTGGGACTCATACGATGGGGACGCAGGTCAAAGGCAAGGGTTTCCTCTATGCGGGCGCGGCAGGCATCACCGTGTGCCTCGTGCGCAATCATCAACGGTTGCTTGGGCGGCAGCGACCGTACCTGAGGGCCGGCAGCAAAGAGGTCGAATGCATGTTCTGCGCACCCCCCACTGTAGGCCACCTTCACCACAAGTGAATCACCTTTGATAGCGGCTTGCATCACCTCGAGCGGTGCCGATGGCGGCTTCGACCAATCCAAAGCGGCGTTGGGCAAGCCGCGTTGGTCTTGGCAAGCAGCCATGAACAGCATGCCTGTTGCCAAGAAAAGGCACGTCACAATTCCTATGCGCCGGATTCCCACGGCGCAGAAATTACTGGATTTCGATGAAGTACGGAAGACGCGCTTGGATGCGGTCGTCCGACTCGAGCATGCGGCGCACGGCCACGATGTGCTCGAGTTGTTGACGGGACAACCCCACTTGCACCAACGCATCGGTCAAGACTTCTGCACCGGCCAACTCCTCGACGAACTGTTCGAGCGGGTCTTTGGCCTCGGGCAAAAACACCACATTGTCTTCACTCAACGAATCCAATCCCGCCATGGCCGCTGCTGCGTCAATCGCGCTCTGTAGGTTCCCGAGTTCGTCAACCAATCCAATTTCAAGGGCATCCTGTCCAGTCCACACCCGGCCTCGGGCAATGGCATCTACCTCTTCGTAGGTCATGCCACGTCCTTCGGCGACCACGCCAATGAATTCATCGTAAATGTCTGTGATGCTCTCGTTGATGGCTTCCATCTGAACGTCATCCAATTTCGCTTCCAATCCGACGCCAGCATGAGCGTGTGTGCGCACGTCATCGTAGGCCAAGCCCATCTTGTCTTCGAGCAATTCCTGAGCGTAAGGCAACATACCGAATACGCCGATGGACCCCGTGATGGTGTTGGGCGACGCGAAGATTTTCTCCGCTCCCGCGCTGATGTAGTAGCCGCCTGAAGCTGCGTAGTCTCCCATGCTGACGACGAAGGTCTTGCCGGCCTCTTTGAGCAATTCGGTTTCGCGCCAGATGATGTCACTGGCGAGGGCTGAACCACCGGGGCTGCTTACACGCAAAACGACCGCTTCAACGTCCGGTGCGAGGCGGGCTTCTCGGATGGCCTCAGCAAGCGTGACTGAACCGATGGTCTGGTTATCCCCGTTGCCCATCTCAATGCCACCTGTGGCGTAGATGACCGCGAGCGATCCCCCCAAGGGCTCAGCCTCTTCGGATTCTCCGTACGAGTCATCGTTCATCGATTCGAAAATGCTGAAATCGAATTCTGACGCAAATCCTTTCATCGGATCGGGGTTCATGTATTCTCCCAAACCGACGTACACCGGAGCCTCCCCATCGAGCAGTTCTTTGATGCGCTCCTTGAGTTCATCCTCGTACAACAAGCCGTCAAAAAAATCCCACTCCACGGCGTCTTCTGCTGTGCGCAAGGCCAAGTTTTCGGCGGCTTCATCCAACCGTTCCTCGGAGATGCCTCGTCCCTCTGCAATGCCACCGCGCACTTCCGACCAGAAATCTTCGAGCAATGCGGTCAACTGCTCACGGTTGGAGGCGCTCATGCTCTTGCGGGTGAAGGGCTCCACTGCACTTTTGTATTCGTTGTCCGGTCCGCGAAGCACCGTCATGCCGACGCCGAGTTTCTCGAGCATGCCCTTGTAGTAGGTGGTCTGCAGGCGCATTCCAGCGAAGTCCGCCCCACCGTTGGGGTGCAGGTACAATTCGTCGGCCATTGAGGTGAGGTACAACGCCCCCATGCTCATCGATTCGGCCCATCCCACGACCCATTTGCCTGAAGATTTGAACGCCTTGAGTGCATCGCGCAAATCGGCCATGGTGGAAGGCGCAGCTGCCACCGATTCAACATTCAAGTACAGGCCTTCGACATCCTCGTCTTCGGCCGCCTCCTGAAGCACTTCCGTGAAGTCGCGCAAGCCCATGGTTGAATTCGATTGAAATCCGGTCAAATCAAAATTCGCGTCGTTCGTTGATCGCTCGGTGATTGGCTGGCTGAAGTCGATTGTGAGGACGGTGTTCGCTTTGCTCACAGCCTCCTGCTCAGAGTCGTCGCCGCCGGCCGCAGCCGACACCAATCCGCCCACCAAGGCGCCGATGAACACAAAAATCAAAATGGTCCCCGCAATGAGGAAAGCCAAAGTCGAACCAACAAAAGAGGATGCGACGTTCTTTAAGAATGACATGAAATCAGGGTTTTGCGCAAAAGTATGCGATGCTCCGCTGCACGCCCTACATTTTTACCCAATTTTGCTGAATGAACCGAAGGCACTTCATCGGACTGGGCGGCAACATGGGCAACCGCCATGCGCTGCTCGATGCGGCGCTGAATGAAATTCAGCTGGCATTCCCAGGTGTTCAGGAGCGTTCGAGCCGGTTCGAAACCCCCGCCTGGGGCATGGCGCCCGGCACCCCGGCCTTTTTGAATCAAGTGATTGCGGTGGAGCTGCCCGAGGCCATCGAGCCATTGAAGGTGCTGGAAACGTTGCTGGCCATCGAGCAGCAGTTGGGCCGGCACCGCGCTGCCAAGGCCGAGGGGTACCAATCGCGATCCATTGACCTCGACCTGCTCGCAGTCGAAGGTGTGCATATGGAAACGGAGGCCTTGACCCTGCCCCATCCGCGGATGCACCTGCGCCGGTTTGTGTTGGCGCCGTTGGCCGAATTGGCACCCGAACTGCAATTGACTGCGGATGGCCCCACGGTAGCGGAATTGTTGCGAACTTGTGCAGACGAATCCGCTGTTCAACGCCTGGAAACCACGACGTGAAATCCCCCTACGCATACATCGCCATCGAAGGCAACATCGGCGCCGGTAAGACCACGTTTGCCATGTGGCTCGCGGAGCACCTCGGCGGGGATTTGCTGCTGGAACAGTTTCAGGAAAATCCGTTTTTGGAGAAGTTTTACGCCGATCCCGAGCGCTTTGCCTTGAGCGTGGAGTTGGCCTTTGTCAGTGACCGGTACCGCCAGCTTCGCGAGCGACTGGGCGCGCGCAATTTGTTTCGGCAGGTGCTGATTGCGGATTACAGCTTTGTCAAGTCCCAGATTTTTGCCAAGGCCAATTTGCCCGCAGAAGAATTCCGCTTGTTTCAAACCATGTTCAAGCTGATGGACGCGCAGATTGCCAAGCCGGAAGTGGTGGCTATCCTCGATCCGAACGCGGAGAAAATCCGGCAGCAAATCAAAAAGCGCGGCCGGTCCTATGAACAGGACATGCCCCAAGAATACCTCGACAAAATCGCTTACCACTACCA
>DJYV01000020.1:860-21010 GCA_002448555.1 Flavobacteriales bacterium UBA6969 | reverse complement strand
AGGTGCAGGCGCACATGCTCCGCCACTTGACGGATATTTTTGGGTGGAAGTTGGTCCGCGTGGATTGAAATGGCCGTGAATTGCAGAACTTCGTGCAAATGAATGCCTCATGAAAGCGATAAAGGTGCTGGTGTCGACGCTCGCCTTGCTGGTGATCGGCCTGTACGTCTCTGACCACGGGTACATTGTTGCCGGGATGCAGGAAACCTATTTCCGGGGGTGGAAGAACTCCAACATCGACGACATCGAGTTCCGGGACTTGCGGACGATTGCCGCGGCAGAGAATCCGTCGCCTTGGATTTATCAACCCGTCTGGAACGCAGAATTCAGCGCCGAAGATGCGGCTTGGCATGAGGAGTACATGTCGGCTGCTTTTCTCGTTTTGCAAGCCGATACATTGCGGTTTGAGCGATACTGGCGAGGCTTTGATGAGCACACCGTTTCCAATTCGTTTTCGGCGTGCAAAAGCATCGTGGCCATGGTCGTTGGATTGGCCGTTCAAGAGGGTTTGGTGGACGTAGAGGATGAGATTGGCGAATACATCCCCCGCCTTGCCGGTGCTGCTGGAAAAGGATTGACCGTAGAGGAAGTCCTGCAAATGCGCACCCACATACCCTTTGGTGAGGATTACAACAACCCGTTCGGTTTCATGGCCAAGGCATACTACCGCGACAACATGCAGGCCTTGCTCGAGCAGTATGAGGTGCCAGATGAACACGGAAGTGAATGGCATTACCAGGGCGGCAACACGATGCTGTTGGGCGAATTGGTGGCCAACTTGGGCCGTGGCACGCTGAGCGAGTGGGTGGAGCGGGATCTGTGGCAGCCCATGGGCGCTCAAGATGACGCGTTTTGGGGGTTGGACGCGCCCGATGAGGCAGGAGGCATCGAGCGGTGTTTCGCCATGTACTATGCGACGGCGCGGGACTTTGCCCGGTTTGGAAAATTGCTCAATCACTATGGAGTTTGGAATGGCACCCAGCTGCTGGATTCGAATTTTGTCGCGGCGATGGTGCAGCCGATCCCCGCCCGAACAGATGCGTGTGGCGCTGAGCATTACGGGTATCAGATCTGGTTGGGCCAGACCGAAGATGGGTTGGCGTTCAGTTGCATGGAGGGTCTCCGCGGCCAGTTCATTGTATCCGTGCCCGCGTTGGATTTGGTTGTGGTACGAACGGGCTTCGACAAGGACATGCGCAAAACGGATGCGTTGCCTTCGTGTGTCTACCACATGATTGACATGGGGCGTGGGCTGTTGGCCCAGGGCTGAAAACGCCTGTGAATCAAACGCTTACATGTATAAATCTTCCGATGAGGATTGTTTTTGTTATCTTTTGATTTGATCCATAAATCAAAAAAATTGATATGGACAATTCTGAAACGAAGATTCGGTGTGTGGTTGTGGACGATGAATTGCACGCACGGCAATCGATTTGCCGACAAATCGAGAAAAACTGCCCCAATTTTGAGGTCATCCAGACGGCTTCGAGTGCTGCCGAGGCGTACCAAGTGATCAAAGAGTGCGCCCCGGACTTGGTTTTTCTGGACATCCAGATGCCCAACGAGACGGGCTTGGAATTCCTGGACCGGTTTGAGGGCCGAAAATTCTTCGTGGTCTTTTGCACCACCTACCATGAATACGCCGTGGAGGCGCTGCGGAAGCGGGCATTTGACTACCTGCTCAAACCCGTGGACGAGCGCGATCTCGTGGCGTGTGCCAAGCGCATTACGGAAAAACTGCTGATCGCACGGGGCGAGAACACTACCGAGCGCCCAGGTGGACGTCGCATTGAATTGGTGACCTCGGGCCAGCGTTATTTCATCCGCCATTCGGAAATCCTCTACGTTGAAGCTTCGGGGAGCTATTCCACCTTCTACCTCGGGTCGGACAAGCGCATCACGGTGTCGAAAAACCTCAAACGCATTGAGCAAATGCTCCAGGATCCGGTCTTTCATCGCGCGCACAACTCATTTTTGGTTCGCTTGGCTGCTGTGCAATCGTACAATCACCGCAACGGCACGTTGCACTTGCAAAACGGAAAAGAAGTCCCCATCGCCGTTCGCAAACGGGACGCCGTTCGCCAGCGTTTGGTGGAATTGATGATCGAGGTGCGGGAAGGCCCGGAACTGCCGATGGCCGCAGAGGAAGCCCCATCCATGGGCTGAGGGCCTCGGCACCTGCACGGCGACGGCGTATCTTTGCTGTCCCATGGCGAAGCAAGATATCCGCACCCTCACTTCCAGCGAGCTCAAGGAAGCCGTTGTGGGCTTGGGCGAAAAGGCGTTTAGAGCCAAGCAAATTGAGGAATGGCTCTGGACCAAAGGGGCGGCGTCTTTCGAGGAAATGAGCAACCTTTCGAAGGGGTTCCGCGAGCGCTTGGATGCGGCGTTTGAATTGAGCCGCATCGAAGTGGCGGACCAACAGTTCAGCAGCGATGGCACCATCAAATGCGCGTTTGATGTGCGCGCAGGCCAGGTTGTAGAGGGGGTGTTGATCCCTACGTCGAAGCGCATGACAGCGTGCATTTCTTCCCAGGCCGGATGCAGCTTGGCGTGCAAGTTTTGCGCAACGGGTCGGCTCAAGTTGCTCAAAAACCTGAGCGCTGGCGAGATCTACGACCAGGTTGAAATGATCCGGGGCATGGCGCAGGAGCAATACAACCAAGGGCTGACGAACATCGTCTACATGGGCATGGGCGAACCGCTGTTGAATTACCGCTCCGTGCTGGAATCAGTGGAGCGCATCTGTGGCGATCCGGGGCTCGGCATGTCGCCGAAACGAATCACGGTGAGCACGGCGGGAATTGCGAAGGCCATCAGGCGACTGGGGGATGATCAGGTCCGGTTCAATCTGGCCCTCTCATTGCATGCGGCAAATGACGAAAAACGCAACCGCATCATGGCCATCAACGAATCCAATAACTTGGAGGCGCTGGCCGAAGCGCTGCAATATTTCCACGAGAAGACCGGAACGCGGGTTACGTTTGAATACATCATCTTCCGCGACTTCAATGACCAGCTGGAGGATGCGCAGGAACTAGCGAATTTTTGCGCCTGCGTTCCGTGCAAGGTCAATGTGATCGAATACAATCCCATCGATGGCGGTGAATTTCAGCAAGCCGCACCGGAGCGGGTGGACGCCTTTGTAGGGCTGCTCGAAAGCCGCAACATCATCGTGAATGTCCGCCGGTCACGCGGTAAAGACATCGATGCGGCCTGTGGCCAACTGGCGAACAAAAACGCAGCGACCACGCCGCAGTTGAAAGAAGGCTGAGCGGCGGGGTCAATCCAATTTGAGCACCGCGAGGAAGGCGGATTGGGGCACTTCGATGTTGCCCACCTGACGCATCCGCTTCTTCCCCTTTTTCTGCTTTTCGAGCAACTTCCGCTTCCGGGTGATGTCCCCGCCGTAGCATTTTGCGGTGACGTCCTTTCGAACGGGCTTGATGGTTTCACGCGCGATGATCTTGGCGCCGATGGCTGCTTGGAGCGCAATCATGAATTGCTGACGCGGGATAAGCTCTTTCAGCTTGAGGCAGATTTTCTTGCCCAGGTTGAAGGCGTTGTCCCGGTGAATCAGAGCGCTCAATGCATCGACTCCATCGCCGTTCAGCATGATGTCCAATTTGACGAGGTTGGACGGTTTGTATTCGTCCGGGAAGTAATCGAACGATGCATAGCCACGGGAGACGGACTTCAGTTTGTCGTAGAAGTCAAAGACAATTTCGCCAAGGGGCATGCCGAAGCTCAGTTCGACCCGGTCTGATGTCAAATACACCTGGTTACTTAACACCCCGCGCTTCTCGATGCAGAGGTTCATCACCTGACCGATGTACTCGCTTTTGGTGATGACCTGTGCCTTGATGAACGGCTCCTCCACGTGATCGAGGTGGTTCGGTTCAGGCAGGTCGGACGGGTTGTTGACGATGTGCTTTTCGCCGTCTTTGGTGAAGGCGTGGTAGCTCACGTTGGGAACGGTGGTGATGACCGTCATATCAAATTCCCGCTCCAGGCGCTCTTGGATGATTTCCATGTGGAGCATCCCCAAGAATCCGCAGCGGAATCCGAATCCGAGGGCGGCCGAAGATTCTGGTTCAAATACCAGCGATGCATCGTTGAGTTGGAGCTTCTCCATGGAGGCGCGCAGCTCCTCATAGTCTTCGGTGTCGACGGGGTAGATACCGGCAAAAACCATTGGCTTGACGTCTTCAAACCCTTTCACCCAGTCTTGGCAGGGGTTTTCTTTGAGCGTGATGGTGTCACCCACCTTGACTTCGCGGGCGTTCTTGATGCCGGAAATGATGTAGCCTACGTTGCCCGCCGTCATCTCTTTGCGGGGCTGCAGGTCCATCCCGAGCACCCCAATTTCGTCGGCTTCGTATTCGCGGTTGGTTGCGAAGAACTTCACCTGATCCCCTTTTTTCAGTCGGCCGTTGAGGATGCGGTAATACGCTATGATTCCTCGGAAGGGGTTGTAGACGCTGTCGAAAATCATGGCTTGCAGCGGCGCTTCCGGGTCACCCTTCGGTGCAGGTACCCGCTCTACGATGGCTTCGAGGATGTTCTCGACGCCCAATCCCGTCTTGCCACTGGCGGGTATGATGTCGTCCATGGAACAGCCGATGAGGTCCACAATTTGATCGCCAACCACTTCGGGATCGGCGGAGTCCAAATCCATCTTATTGAGGATTGGAATAATTTCTAAGTCGTGCTCAAGGGCCAAGTACAAATTCGAAATCGTCTGAGCCTCAATGCCTTGCGTGGCATCTACGATTAGTAACGCTCCCTCGCACGCCGCGATGGAACGGGATACTTCGTAGCTGAAGTCCACGTGCCCGGGAGTGTCAATCAAATTGAACACATATTCCTCTCCATTTTCGGCTTTGTAAGCCATCTGAATGGCGTGGCTTTTGATGGTGATTCCCCGCTCGCGTTCGATGTCCATATCGTCGAGCGCTTGGTCCTGCATCTCTCGCTCTGTAATGGTCCCAGTGGTCTGGAGCAGGCGGTCGGCCAAGGTGCTTTTCCCGTGGTCGATGTGGGCAATGATGCAGAAGTTTCGAATGTTTTTCATCGCTCGCGATTAGGGCACAAAATTAGCGCGGAATGCCCAGTGTCTTTGAGATTGGGAGCGGGTTATTTATTTGGGTCGCCCGATGTCTTATATTTACGAACTCTTTGTACGTTTCTGCTGTGGAAAACTACCGGAACGCCGAAGGGGTCTGACAAAAGAAAACCTGCTTTCATGATGCGATTCATTTTGACTTTGGTTTTGAGTGCTGCTACAAGCATGGCGGTTGCTCAGCTCGATTATTCAACCCATGACGGTTCTGCTCCGTATGTCCAACCGTCGGAAACGACAGTCGACGGCATCCTCGACCGGTACGGCTCATTCAAAGGAGCCGTATTGAACATGACCCGAGAAGAATGGGAAATCTTCCGTGCTTGGGAAGCGTATGATCACAGTGAGGCCAAGCGCATTTTGAAAGAACACAAGGACAAGTGGCAAGCGGAGCACGCTGACGAGATTGCGGATCGCAAGGCAAGCCGAATGCTGATCACGACCAGTGGTTGCGATTGCTGGGTGGAGCCGGACGAATCGTACACCCAGATTACTGAGGACGATCAATTTTACCTTTCAGGTGCTGGCATCAACGTGGATTATTCCACCGAGCCCATCCCAATGGGATTTGATTTCGAGATGTACGGTCAGACCTTCTCTGAGTTTTATCTGAATTCGAAAGGCTCGATTTCTTTCGACGACTACACCATCGATTGGACGCCAGAGGAATTTCCATTCACGACGGATGAGGTGTACCAAATCGCCGGTTTTTGGGGAGACTCAGACTACCGCGTGTCAGGAGAGGTCTATTACAAGATCACCCAGAACGAAGTGTTCTTCAATTTTGTGGATGTAGGCTACTACAACCAAGGCGAGGACCTGTTCAATTCTTACCAAATCATCATCACTAGTGATGACTCCGACTACCTTCCGGGGGACGCCAACACCCAAATGTGTTACTTGAACATGGACTGGGCGCACGGGGACATCGGAGGAAGTAATGGGTGTTGCGGAAACACCCCTGCGACAGTTGGTATGGATACTCCGGGTGATACCGGCCCTTACCTGCAGTTCGGAAGATTCAACACCTTGGATGATGTATACAACGGCCCCGCCGGCTCCGGTGATGGATATGATGACGGAGTGAACTGGCTGGACTACAGAAGCTTCATCATGAATTCAGAAGGAGATACAGAGAACCTGGCGCCGTTCCCAACGGCCAACGTGGGTTGTGATACGCTTATTATGTGCCTCGGTAATACCTACGAGCTGGATTTGGGCTTCTTGGGGCCAGAACCTGGTCAAACGATCACGGTTACGTCGACGGATTTGCCAGGGTGGGATTACACCATTACTGAAGGCGACGATGTCACCACGATTACGGGCATATTTACGGCGCAGGCTTCCAACGTTGGCTTCCAAGAAATCGTCATCACGGCCACGGATGATGGTTCTCCCGTTGGCGAGACGGTTAACACCATTTACATTGAGGTGCTTGACATCGAACTACCGACGTTAACGGTAGATGGCAACACGGCCATCTGCGCCGGAGGCGAATTGGAGTTGACGGCGACGGGCGATTTTGATGAGATCATTTGGTCGAACGGCACCGTTGGCAATACCAATACCTACACCTTCGGCGGAACGTTCTTTGTCACGGGTTACATCGACCAGTGTCAGGTTCAAGAGGAGTTTTACGTAGATCAAAGCCCCTATTTCTTGCCAGATGTGGTTGTTGACCCGCCGGCGGTATGTCCAGGACAAACGGCCATAGCCGTGGTGGACTCACTGGAGCAATTGGAATATGCCTCGTACCAATGGGATGCCGATTGGAACGGATTAGGAGGTGAAGTGGTGTCCTATGTCGGCGACGCGGGTGCTGAATTGACAGCGGGAACGTACCGGCTTTTGGTGACGGATGAGGACGGCTGCCAAGGACAACGCGTTTTCATCATCGAAACCGTTGGCTCGTACATCCCTGAAGTCACGCTCGACCCATTCTGCGATGGCATTCCGGAAAATGTGGGCTTCGAAGGGGGGTATTCTAGCCCGCAAGAAGGCGCGTTGCTGATATACATGAGCTCCAATGAGGATTCGGGCTGGGGGGGTAGCTACCTGGAACTCATCATCAATGGCGAAGACAGTTACATCTTAACTTCATTCGATGCGTTTGAGCAGTTCGACTTCGACATAGTTGCTGGCGACGAGATTGAAATCATTTTCTACGAGGATGCAAGCATCGACAGTGATGTACTCTCGGTATCTGTATACAACTGTGGGTTCTTAAACGCGACAATCATAAGTGATTTGTCAGTGGGGACCATTTTCTCGTCTGCTTCCGAGTGCGAAGCGTCGCCAGCGACGGGAACGTGGCAATGCCTCTCAGGTCCTCTGCCGTGGTCTTTCTCCAATACGACCGAATACGATACAGAATTCTTCCCGTCGAGCTACGGCTTGTACGAGATCTGCTTCACGGAGGAGACCTGCGAAACAGACTACTGTTACGACATCGAAATCACCGAAGAACCGTCTGTTTCCCTCTCTGTTCTTGACGACTTGTTGTGCGACGGTGAAAGTGAAACGGTCTTTGCGGAAGTGGAAGACATCGGCGGCACAGCTGAATTGAATTGGTCCGCTCCCGGGGAAGATGGGGTAGCTTCGAATGATTACTCGTTCTCCGCAACGACAACGTACAACGCGTCGATTGTGGTTACCAACGGCTGCGGTTCGGCTTCCGCGTCTGTTCCTCTTTATTCACAGTACACGCCGGACCCAAGTCTTGAGGACGCAAGCCTTTGCGACGGGGGCGAGGTCTACCTCGACCCGACCAGTCCGGATACGGATGACTTGAACTTTGAGTGGTTTCTCGACGGAGACTTGATTCCCGGAGAAATTGCAGAAGAGTACACAGCCGTGAGCACGGGGGAGTACTGCGTGGAGGTTACCAACCAATGCGGCTCAGGTGAGGCGTGTGCCAATATCACGATTGTAGGAGACATTCCGCCACCGCTCGAAAGTATGACCATCGACTGCTTGGGTGACGGGTTTGCTTCTGTTGTTCCGGATTTGCCGGAGGGGTACACCGTGGTCTGGCCGGACGGCTCGACCGACCTCACGTGGCAAGTGGACGATGCGAGTATTTATGATGGGACGGAAATTTGCCTCGACTACACGGATCCGTTTGAATGCGAGACCAATACGGTGTGCAGCTACTTGTACATTGGATTGCCGCCTACCATCGAGCCGGAGCCGATTTTGGTGGATGATAACGGCGTTGATTACTGGCAGTGGTCGAACCCATTCCGCCTGATTGAAGCAACAGAGGCTGGCAACAATGACGGACCACACTTGACCCTGTGTCCAGAGGTGGAATACGAGTTTGACCTGAACGCACAAACATGGAACGGCACAGACTGGGTCGACGGTGCGGGCGAGTACGAGTGGTGGGTCGAGTGCCCGGACACAACGATTTACTTCGGTGATCCGGAAGATGCGATGACCGTCATCAGCTCGATGCTTAACCAGAATTGCTGGGAATACGGCATTGCATTGGTGGGGTCGGCGATCAACCCGTGTGCAGTGGGTGGAGTGCGTGAGGAGTGGGACGTCATCGTTGATTACTGCGAGCTCGTTGTGCCCAACGTCTTCACACCGGACTACGGTGACCCGTTGAACGAGGATTTCCACATTCAAGGATTGGAGGTTTACGACAACGTCCGCATGCGCATCTACAACCGCTGGGGCCAGTTGGTCTACTCAGACGACAATTACCGCAACGACAGCGCCTGGCGTCCGAACAACGGCGAGACCGGTACTTACTGGTACACCATGAGCCTGCCCAATGGGTTTGATTACAACGGGCACGTGACCATTTTGCGCGACAACTGATCCAGCATTGGCCAAAGCAAAGACCCATTACGTCTGCACGGCTTGTGGCCAGGAATCGGTGCAATGGGTAGGCCAATGCCCTTCGTGCAAAGCGTGGAATACGTTGGAGGCCTTTACGGTTCGCCCCAATACGTCTAGCGAACGCCGGCAGCGGGCCTCGCTCAAGCCTGTTGAGGCCAAACCGCTCGCGGATGTCGAAGTCCTTGAATTGGGCCGGACACCGACAGGTGACACAGAATTGGACCGCGTGCTGGGACAGGGCGTTGTTCCCGGCGCCGTGGTGTTGCTCGGCGGTGAACCGGGCATCGGCAAATCCACCCTCATGCTTCAGTCCGTGCTGCACATGGCTGCACACTCCCAGCGCATCCTCTATGTTGCAGGCGAAGAAAGTCCGCAACAGGTTCGCATGCGTGCCGAGCGCTTGGGGACGGTTTCGCCGTCGCTTTTCGTGTTTGCTGAGACAGACGCCCAAGCGGTTCTGCGCGAATTGGAGGCGAATAAGCCGGATGCAGTCATCATCGATTCTATTCAAACCATGTTCCTCCCTGAAGTGGAGTCGGCCCCGGGTTCTGTGGCGCAGATTCGGGAGACAGCGGCGGCGTTCACGCGGTTTGCGAAGCAGCACCACGTCCCGGTGTTTTTTATCGGCCATATCACCAAGGAAGGCTCGTTGGCCGGACCGAAGGTGCTCGAGCACATGGTGGATGTCGTCCTTCAATTTGAAGGGGAACGCCACCACGCCTACCGCATGTTGAGGGCCGCTAAGAACCGATTTGGAACCACCGCTGAGCTCGGCTTGTACGAGATGCTAGGATCCGGACTGAAGGCGGTGGATCACCCGTCGGATGCCCTGTTGGGCCAGCGGTCGGAAGCGGATGCGCTGAGCGGAACGGCGGTATCAGCAGCCCTTGAAGGCGCGCGTCCGATGCTGGTGGAAGTGCAAGCGCTGGTGTCAACGGCGGTGTACGGCACACCGCAACGCTCGGGTACGGGATTCGATCTGCGCCGGTTGAACATGCTGTTGGCGGTCTTGGAAAAGCGCTGTGGATTCAAGCTGGGGTCGAAGGACGTGTTCCTCAATTTGGCGGGCGGCTTAAAAATTCAAGATCCCGCCATCGATTTGGCGGTCGTTGCTGCCATCCTGAGCAGCGTGTTGGATGTTCCGCTGCCGTGGGGGACCGTGTTCGCCGGAGAAGTAGGACTGACGGGTGAGGTTCGCCCCGTGCCGCGCATGAACCAGCGGATTGCAGAGGCGAGCCGGTTGGGCATGAAGCGGATGTTTTACAGCGGCCACGCGCGGAACATCGAGGTGCCGAAAGGCACGGAGATGCAGTTGGTGGGCATCCAGCAAGTCAGTGACCTGCACGGTCGCTTATTCTGAGGCTATTCTTTTCCGGCGACGACGACGACGAACTCGCCCTTGGGTTCGTGCTGGTTGAAATGCTCCAACACGTCCGCCACCGTTCCGCGAACGGTTTGTTCGTGGAGCTTGCTGATTTCCCTTGAACAGGCCACCCAACGATCGGGTCCGCAATGCGTTTCCAATTCTTCGAGCAGCTTGACGATTCGGTGCGGAGATTCGTAAAACACCACCGTGCGTTGTTCTTCCGCGAGTAAGCTCAGGCGCTTTTGGCGGCCTTTCTTGTGCGGGAGGAATCCCTCAAAGACAAAGCGGTCACACGGGATTCCGGAGGTAACCAAAGCGGGCACGAAGGCCGTGGGCCCCGGCAGGCAGATCACGGGAATGTCGGCTTCCACGCAGGCGCGTACTAACAGGAAGGCCGGGTCGGATATGCCGGGCGTTCCGGCATCAGAGCACACGGCGAGGGACTGTCCATTGTGCAGGGCTTGTACCCATCCGGGGGTGGATTTGTGTTCGTTGTGCTGATGGAATGCCTTGAGTGGCGTATCGACGCCGAAATGCCGGGTCAACTTCCCCGTAGTCCGCGTGTCTTCGGCCAAAACGTAGGCCACTTCCTTCAACACGTCAACGGCCCGCGGCGTGAAGTCGGAGAGGTTTCCGATGGGCGTGGGAACTAAATAAAGGGTGCCGAAGGCGCGGTTGGCGGTGCTCATGCAGTTGCAAATAAACGCCGCACCAAGGAAAGGAACTCCACACCGCCGTTTTCCTCGTCGTCCCAGTCCACTTCTCCTGCGGTTTCGAGGATCAAAACCTGTGCCGCTTCAAAGTTGTCACTCGCCTCCAGGGCGTCGCACAACTTCAGCAAGGCCGGTACGTCGCCGTCGGTCAAAAGCGAGGCGAAGCGAACGCGGTTGTTGATGCTCAGGCTGTTTTTTAGGCTTTCGAGCCGTTGTTCGCTGAGGCGCTCCGCCAACGAGGCCCCGGCCGCTGGCAAGGCCGCTGGATCCTCGGTGGTCGCCGCGGCCGCATCTACCTCGAGGGGCGTGGGCTCCAAGGGCGCTGGAGCGACGGGCTCCGATGCTGGAGCGACCACGGCCTCGACTTCCACTTCTTCGACGGGAGGGGCAGTCACCGCCAAATCACTGGCGTATTCGGCGATGGCAATGGCCCGCTGTGCGCTTTGCAGCGCGGCGTGGAGTTCGGCCCATGCGGGCGATTCATCTGCGAGCAAATCTTGGCATCGATCCAGCGCAGCGCGGGCGGTTTGCAAATGGGAAGTGGTGGTGTCGCTCATGGATTTGATTTTCGGAACAGTTCCTTCAGCAGGTCTTTTTCCCGTTGGAAATTCTCTTTTCGGTGGTTTTTCTGGGCTTCACGATCCCAGCCGTAAGCGGGGTCTTCCATGGTTCCTGTCATGGACACGAAAAATTGGTGGCCCAACCCGTCGTCGGTGATGGTGCCAAATTCGCTTTCGCTGGTGGCACGCAAATCGCGCAAGGCGAACCCCAGCGTGTAGTCAATTGACGAATCGAACCGGTACTCTCCTTCAAGCGTGATGTTCATGGCCGATGATCGGATGTCAGTGTGCGGCAATTGCACGGTGCCGTTGGAGATATAGATCGGCGATTCGACCTGCTCGAATTCCACGTGTTCGAGCCGTGAAGCCAGGTCATCTGGGTCGACTAGCGGTGCCATGAGTCGGTTGCTGCGGAGGTAATTGGCGATTTCCTGGAAGGCTTCGAGGTTGCTGATTTCACCGGAGCGAATGGTGGCAGATCCCAGCACATCTAGGCTTTCGGGCTGCCAATTGAACGCCCCATCGATGTCCAATTGCACCGAACCGGAGGCGTCGAAGGCTCCGGTCAAATGCTCCGCTCGCAGCGTGGCTTGGTCGAAATTGTCAAAAGCCTCAAAGAGGTCGTGCAGGTCGCATGAAACGGCGGTGGGATGCAGCATGAGCTTGGCACGTTGCCCTTCGGAATGGAATGTCAACGAACCGTCTCCGCTAAGGAGCCCATCGAGCGTTTCCGCACGAAAGCTCGGCACAACCCATCCGTTTCCATTGCCTTCCAAAGCCAGTGATGCAGCCGCTAATTGCCATCCGTCGTACTGGATGGTGCCGATTGCTACGTCGCATTGCACCTGGATGCCGGCAGGAAGTTGCAGCGAGGCGAGGGAGACAGAGCCGGTGTCTGAGGAGTGAAAGGCCAATTCGGGTAGCGCAAGGGAACCGGTCCATTGCGAGCGAGGCGCATCCTGCAGCGGAAGCTGTCCTCGGATATTGCCCGTTACAACGATTCCGCCCCATGTGCCGTCGAAGGCGTCAACAACGAGGTCGGCACCGTCCAGGGACCCTGTGCCCGACGCGGTCCAAGGGGTTGCCTGCAGGGACCCCGATCCTTCCGCCAACGACCACAGTCCGTTCCAGTCCATTGCGCCTGACCGTTTCCGTTTGACCATCCCATCCCACTGCAACTGCCCGTTGGTGGGCCAGTCACCCGGGAACAGCTCCTTCAAATCAGCATCCGGCCACTTCACGGCCCCTTGCCCCGTGGCTTCGAAGCTTCCTGTATCAAAAAGGATGCGCTCCACTTTACCGGACCAATTGATGCCGTTCATGCGCAACGACACGTGTGGAGCGTCAGCACGCCATTCCCCTCCTTCGTATTTCACCCACAGGCGCGCGTCACCTTGAACCTGGAGCGCCTGATCACCGTACGGTACGTCCCACCGGGCAGGCGCCAAGGCCCAATTGGATTTGAAGGTCCGGCCATCCCATGTGAACGTTCCGTCGGCCGTGGCATCGGAGGTGAGGGCATCGTAAGTGGAGGGCAATGCCACCACCTCGCGCAACGCCTTCATGTTGGCCGATTCGACCGCCCCTCGCACTGTCCATTCAGCATTCCGAGAGGCCTCAATGGACGCCTCTACCCCTAACCACTGCAAGGAAGAGATGGATACGTGAGCGGTGTCTTGAGCGGCATTCCAATCGACCTGCCCCGACCAAACCAACGGTTCCGACGTTGCGAAGGCCTTGGCATCCACTGCAGCAAATTGCCCACCACCCGTGGCACGGAGCCCGGTCTCTGTCCAGTTCAATTGCAGTGCGGCCTGATCCACACCAATGATCTGCCCGTCGATGGCCAGCTGAACGTTGGTGAGCGCCAACTGGTCGATGGCAAAATTCTCGTTATCGGCGTCCCCGTTGCCCGCATCCCACACCTGGGAATTCCATCCGTTTGCATTGGATGCCACTGAAAGGGAGGCGTTGCTCATGTCCAGCGCGGTGAGTTCGTAGTTGCCGCCGATGAGTTGAAGGGCGTTGCATGCGACGGAGAGTTCGTGCGCTTTGAGGAGGGTGTCGGTGGGCGAATGCGATCCCAGCAGCCATGCGTCGTGCAAAACGAGCGAAACGTTGGGGAAATGCGACAGGAGGTCCACGTCGATGTGATCGATGTGGGCATCGGTCAGTAGGTGAGCCTCCAATCGTTCAATTAACGCACGTGCGAGCCGGTCTTGGTTGAGCGCAACCCATCCCGCGCCCGCACCTGTCAAGAGCAGGACGGCGGCAAGTATTCCCCATACGAGTGCGCGTGTTTTGGCCATGGTATCAGTCCCTCGAATCTACAGTGTTCAACGGCGGCTCGTGCAGAAGCATTGTGCGGAGTTTGCACACTTTGAAGTGGAACACGCATCTTTGTTTCATGAAGAAACGAACGTTCATCAAATTAGCTGGAACCGTAAGCGCAGGCATGCTGGTAGCGCCTTTTGCAGGCTGCGGAAGCAGTGCAGACAGCAGCGCCAAAACTGCGGCGCCCCGGCCTTTTGGGTTCGACCAGGAGCCGTTGGGATACGATGTGGCGGCATTGGCGCCAAAGATTGATGCGGTCACCATGGAGATCCACTACGGCAAGCACCATGCCGGATATGTGCGCAAACTCAACAACGCTTTGCGCGCTGCGGAGGGGGAATACGACGGAAAAGGGCTGATCGAATTGCTCTCAGGCCTGACGCCGGATCAAACGGCTCTTCGCAACAATGGCGGCGGGCACTACAATCACACCCTGTACTGGCGGGCTTTGACGCCGGGTGGTGCGCCGGCGCCGGAGGGCGTACTGAGGGAGGAGCTGGAAGCCACCTTCGGCTCTGTGGAGGCCTTTTCCGAGCAGTTCGCAGCAGCCGGAGCATCGCAATTTGGTAGCGGATGGGCGTGGCTCATTCGGAATGCCGAGGGTCAATTGGAAGTGACCAGTACGGCCAACCAGGACAACCCTTTGATGGCCAACATTGTCGAGCGTCCAGGAACCCCATTGCTCGGGATGGACGTTTGGGAACACGCGTATTACCTCAATTACCAGAACCGACGCAAGGACTACATCCAGGGCTTTTTGAGCCTTGTGAATTGGGATGAGGTGGCGTTGAACGCGAAAGGCTAAGGCGCAAAGCCTCAGGGTTCGATCCGCCGCAGGGTGTAGGACTCAGTGGTCCCCCCTTCGGTGATTAACTTTCGAAAGGCGGCGTTGTTTTGCGGAGCCAAGGTGTAAGCTTTTACTCCGAGTTCTTCGTCGCGCGTGAATTCCGTAATGGAGCTGTCGTTCAGAATGGTGCTCCACACCGCTACTTTGGCTTCTTCAGCCCCATCGAATGTCCAGAGCTTCAACTCGTCTTTCCAACGCCGTCCAAGCAGGACGCTCCATTTGCCGTTTTCTTCCGGTTGGTTGAGCACTAAGTGGCCGTGGAAGCGGCGCAGCAGGACGTCTTCGCCGAGGGCAACCTTTTCCAAATCGTCCCCCTCGAAGTAATATTCACCAATGGTGATGGTCATGTCCTTGCCATCGGACCACGTTCCGCGCCATTTGGAGGGAAACTTGGGGAGGTCCCGACGGTTTAAGGGCATGGGCTGAGTGAAGGTGACATTGGAGCAGCCGCTCCACACCAAGGCGCTGAGCAAAAACAAAATGACGAAGCGGGAAGGAGTCATGGTCATGAAGCGGATCAAATAAAGAGGATGGCGGCGATGCCCGCCACCAAGCAGTAAACGGCAAAAACGTTGAGGTTCGTACGCTTGACCAATCGGATCATCCATTGGCAGGCAGCCCAACCACTGACAAAGGCGGCCACGGTTCCCGCAGCGTAGGCGACGCCGTTGAAGGCTTGTTCACCGACACCGGCTTCCATCACATCTTTCAACTCCAAGGCGGTCGCACCGAAGATGACGGGCAACGCCATGAGAAAGCTGAAACGAGCTGCTTCCTCCCGTGAGATGCCCAGTGCCACCGCAGCTCCAATGGTTGAGCCCGAACGGCTGATTCCAGGCACAATGGCCAGTGCCTGGGCTATGCCAATCCCGAGCACACGGCTCCACGTGAGGTCGCGCGAGGCGTTGCGGGCAATGCGTTCTGATGCGTACAGGATGAACGCAGTGGCGCACAGCGACCAACCTACGCGGTGAGGGTGTTCCAAGAAGGCTGCCTCCAGGAAATCCCGCAGGGTGAAGGCCACGGCCACTGCTGGCAGGGCCGAAAGCGCGAGCCAGAAGATGTAGGTGTGGGATGATGTGCGCTGGGCCACATCGGATGTGAATGCGCCGGCAATCAACTTCGCGATGTCCTTCCGAAAAACCACTAAGGTGCTGCACGCGGTCGCTCCGTGCACCAAGATGCTGAAGGTGAGGTCAACGTCCTTGAGGCCGAACAGGGCCTTGCCCAACTCGAGGTGCCCCGAACTGCTCACCGGCAAAAACTCCGTGAGTCCCTGTACAATTCCCAGAACAACGGCCTCCCAAAGGGACATCAGCGCTTCAGTATGGCGTAGAAGATGGTTCCGTACCCCAAGAGCACGACGATGGGTGCAATGGTGATGCGGCGGGTGCTGAAAACCTCCTCACTGAACGCGGTTGGATCATCCGCTGCACCACCTGACATGAGCAGGTAGCCCACGATTAAAATCAGGATGCCAATGATCATCCATTGGTAATTGGTTCGTTTCAAGGCGAACCCGTCAGGGGACGTTAGCGGTGCACTCATGGAGCAAAGTTAATGCAAGGTATCCAAGCGTTTTTTCAGGAATCGGTTTACGGCGACAGTGGTGGATGCCACTCCGAATAAGGCGCCCAGCCCGAGCAGTGCCGCAAGCAATGCGCCGAGTACCGCGGGTGTAAACGGAAGGAGGATGGAAGCGTTCTGAACATGCAGCAGGGCTAAGATTCCGTTGACTGAAGCGAAGGCTATGCCTCCTGAAATCAACCCGAAATAGAGTCCTTGTTTCAGGAAGGGCGCACGAATTGCCTGCGGGTGTGCGCCGACGAGCTGCATGGTTTTGATGACCATGCGCCGAGCGAATACGGTCAGGCGGATGGTGTTGTTCATCAATGCAATTGCCGCAAGCAGGAATACCAGGGCCAGTCCGACCAAGGGCCATACGAGCCGTTGGATGGTGGATTCGATTTGACCGAGTAATTCAGCTTGCCAAACCACCTCGCTGACGCCCGGGACATTCTCCATACGGGCAGCTGCTTCGGTGAGTGCCTCGGTGGTGCTGGATTCCGGTGTCATCCTCAGGTCCATCACATCGGCGAGTGGCACATACCCGAGGAAGTCGACAAAGGATTCGCCCAAAGCCGATTCCAAGTCGCGGCTCGCTGTTTCGGCGTCCAAGAACTGTGTGGACTCAACGCCCGGGTCTGTGCGTAAGACCTCACGAGCGGTGGCGAGGACATCGGCGTCCACGTCGCGTTGAAAGAAGACTTGCACGCGCGCCTCCTGCCTCAGTTCTTGCTCCCATTCGTACCCGAGGTACCCAATGGCCAAGAGAAGGCCGATGAGCAGCAGGGTGAGGCTCATCCCGACGATGGTGGTGACCGCAGTGGTGACGTGTGCGCCGGAGGGTTTGTTGGAAGAGGAGGGCATGGGCGTTCGTAGGGTTCAAATATGCACCGAATCGCGTAAGGGTTTGCAAAGGATTGTTATTCGTTGCCCACGGCGCTGCGTTTGTAGTTTAGAACGCTTTTAAATAGCGTATATTTGCAGCAAAATCAAAGGAATAGCGATGATTACAGTCAATGAAAGCGCCCGCGACGAAGTGCTCAAATTGCTGAACGCTGAGGGCCATCCTGAAGGGAGTTTTGTACGGGTTGGTGTGAAAGGAGGGGGGTGTTCCGGTTTGATGTACGAGATGACCTTCGATCACGAAATGCAAGACGGTGATCAAACGTTCGAAGACAAGGGTGTCAAAATTGTCGTGGACCGTAAGAGCTATCTGTACTTGGTGGGCACCGAATTGCAGTTCAGCGGCGGCTTGAACGGGAAGGGCTTTCAGTTCTACAATCCCAACGCCAATAGAACATGCGGCTGCGGGGAGAGTTTCTCTCTATAACCAACGCACAGTCAGAAGGAGATTGCCATGGCATACGACGGGAAAGACAAGGTCCTGGAAGAGGTAACGGGGAAATCCTACGAATTCGGCTTCACGACGGAAATCGAGTCGGACAAGGCGCCCGCGGGCTTGTCGGAGGACATCATCCGGTTGATTTCCGCCAAGAAAGAGGAGCCGGAATGGCTGCTGCAGTGGCGCTTGGAGGCGTTCGCGGTGTGGCAGACCATGGAGGAGCCGAATTGGCCCCATCTCAACTATGAGAAGCCCGACTACCAAGCCATCAGCTACTACGCAGCACCGAAGCAAAAGAAGCAGCTCAACAGCATGGACGAGGTGGACCCCGAATTGCGCCGGACCATGGACAAACTAGGCATCAGCCTCGAAGAGCAAAAGCGCCTCTCTGGTGTGGCAGTGGATTTCGTCATGGATTCGGTTTCTGTGGCGACCAGCTTTAAGGACAAATTGGCGGAGTTGGGCATCATCTTTTGTTCGATGAGCGAGGCGGTGAAGGAGCACCCGGAATTGGTGCGCAAGCACCTCGGTACGGTGGTTCCCACCCGCGACAACTTCTTCAGCGCCTTGAACTCGGCGGTGTTCACGGACGGCTCATTTTGCTACATTCCCAAGGGGGTGCGGTGCCCGATGGAACTGAGCACCTACTTCCGAATAAACGAATCCGGCACGGGCCAGTTTGAGCGCACGCTGGTTGTGGCGGACGAAGGCAGCTACGTCAGCTACCTCGAAGGGTGCACGGCGCCCCAGCGGGATGAGAACCAACTGCACGCAGCTGTGGTCGAACTGGTGGCGCTGGACGAGGCGGAGATCAAGTACTCCACGGTCCAGAATTGGTACCCTGGCGACGAGAACGGCAAGGGCGGCGTCTACAACTTCGTGACGAAGCGCGGCATTTGCCACCGCCGCTCCAAGATCAGTTGGACCCAGGTGGAGACTGGAAGTGCGGTGACCTGGAAATACCCTAGCTGCATCCTCAAAGGCGACCACAGCGTCGGCGAATTCTACAGCGTCGCAGTGACCAACAACGCGCAGCAAGCGGACACGGGCACCAAGATGATTCACTTGGGCAAAAACACGCACTCGACCATCATCTCCAAAGGCATCAGTGCGGGCAACAGCCACAACAGCTACCGCGGCCTCGTTCAGATCATGCCTTCCGCGGCCAACGCGCGGAATTTCTCCCAATGCGACTCGCTGCTTATGACGGACACCAGCGGTGCGCATACCTTCCCCTACGTGGAAGTCAAAAACCCCACAGCCCAGGTGGAGCACGAGGCTACAACCTCCAAGATTGGGGAAGACCAGATTTTTTATTGCTTGCAACGGGGCATTGACGCCGAGCAAGCCATCAGTTTGATTGTAAACGGGTACGCGAAGGAAGTGCTGAATCAGCTGCCCATGGAATTTGCAGTAGAGGCGCAAAAATTGTTGTCCATCTCACTCGAAGGAAGCGTAGGATAATGTTGAAAATCAATGAACTCAAAGCTTCTGTCGAAGAAGCATCCATTTTGAAGGGCCTGAACCTCACCATCAACCCAGGTGAGGTGCATGCCATCATGGGCCCCAACGGTTCCGGTAAGTCCACGCTCGCCTCGGTCTTGGCGGGACGTGAGGAATACGAGGTTGAAGGTGGCTCGGTTGACTTTGACGGTGAGGACCTGTTGGACATGGACGCGACAGAACGCGCCCGTGCTGGGCTGTTTTTGGCGTTTCAGTACCCCGTTGAAATCCCGGGCGTTTCCAACATCAACTTCATGCGCGCTGCGGTGAACGGCAAGCGCGAGCACGAGGGGTTGGAGCCCATCAAGGGCAAGGCTTTTCTCGACATGGTGAAGGACAAGGCCAAGCTTGTGGAATTGGACGGACGCCTCCGCAACCGTTCGGTGAACGAAGGGTTTTCCGGCGGCGAGAAGAAGCGCAACGAAATTTTCCAAATGGCCATGCTCGAGCCCAAACTCGCCATCTTGGACGAGACTGACTCGGGCTTGGACATCGATGCCTTGCGCATCGTATCGGAAGGCGTGAACGCCATGCGCTCCCCCGAACGCAGCTTCCTCGTCATCACGCACTACCAGCGTTTGCTCGACTACATCGTGCCGGACTTCGTGCACGTGCTCGTCGATGGACGCATTGTCCGTTCTGGCGGCAAAGAATTGGCGTTGGAGCTGGAAGAGAAGGGGTACGACTGGATCAAAGAAGACATCGTCGCCTGATGGATACGGCCAAACCGCAATTGATGGACCGGCCAAAGGCCGAAGCGAAGCACGCCGCCTCCGAGGCATCGGGTGCTGCGCTCGTCTCGGCATTGGATGCAGCGCTGGGCGTTCAGGCCGATGTGGCCTTGGATGCCGTTCCGGTTCCGCACCGCCGCGTCGAGCGGTGGAAGTACACGCCGGTGGTGGCCTGGTGGAAGGACGTCTTGACCCCGGAGGTGAAGACTGTTGCCGC
>DJYV01000020.1:0-464 GCA_002448555.1 Flavobacteriales bacterium UBA6969 | reverse complement strand
GCTTTTGACGCGGCCGCAAGTGATTTGCCGGTGCACACAGGCGTGACGTGTATGCCGCTTTCTCAACGTGGCGATGCGAAACTTCAGGATGTCGACGCCTTTTCGCCCGAGGGATCCGATTGGTTCGCAGGCCTCAATGGCCGCTACAGCCAAGAAGGATTGTACCTGCGGGTGGCGCAGGGCGTAGAGTTGGACCGCCCCATCTTGATTCACCACCATACTTGCGGCGTCGGCGCTTTCAACCTATTGCGGCATGACATTGCCGTGGCGCTCAATGCTTCCGTGAACCTTGTTCAGTGGTCCACCGCCGCTGCAGGCGCGGACGGCTCGGTCAACGTATTGACCCGTGCGGATGTAGGTCAAGGCGCCCGCTTGCACATCGATAAGGTGCAGGATGAAGAAGGAACGGTCCGTCACATCGCCTTTGAAGACATTCGCCAAGGCCGTGCCTCCCACGCACAAGT
>DJYV01000157.1 GCA_002448555.1 Flavobacteriales bacterium UBA6969 | reverse complement strand
CAAGTCGCCACCGGAGACCGTCACGTTCTCCTGGGCAATCGCATTCGCGATGTCGTTAAAACTGGCCTGCATGGCTTCGGCCCGGAGGTGGTCGACGACAATCTCTACCTCCTTGTCCATGACCCCGCGGATGTCCACCTTGGAAATCTCCGGGAGCTCTTCGATGTCCTCTTCGAGTTGTTCAGCGTAGCGCTTCAACTCGTCAAGGCTGTAATCGCCGGAGAGGTTGACGTTCATGACGGGCAACAACTCCGTGAAATTCAGCTCGAACACGTTCGGGTCAGCGGGCAAGTCGTCTGGGAATTCCGGATCGGCTTTGGCCTTGTCCACCGCGTCCTTCACCTTGCGTAGCGCCTCTGCTGGGGTCACATCAAAATCAAACTTGACGTCAATGGCGCTGTAGCCTTGGATAGACGTCGAAGAAATTTCGTCTACGCCCGTGATCGTGTTGATCTCCTTTTCGAGGGGGCGTGTGATGAGCTTCTCGATGTTGGTCGGGCTATTGCCTGGGTAAGGGGTGCCGATGTATATCTCGGGTATCACCACCTCGGGAAAACTCTCCTTTGGAACGGTGATGTAACTGTACAGGCCACTGATGATGATGATCGCCATCAGCACGAAGACCGTGGTGCGGTTGGTGACGCTCCACGAACTCAGCCCGAATTCCCGGGCGCCTTCTTGGGGTTGAATGTCTTCCATAGGGCTTTACTCCTGGATGATGCTTACGGCTTGTCCGGCAACCACGCGGGCGGCACCTTTGGAAATGACGTCTTGGCCAAATGAAAGGCCGCGCTCCACAAGCATGACGTCGCCAGAGCCCATGCCCATTTCGAGCACGCGCTTCTCCACCGTCCGTTCCGCGCCTTCACCCGCCGCGACAAAGACAAAATCATCGCCGTTGATGTCCTGTTGAACGAGGGAACTCGGAAGCACGAGGGCGCTGTCGAGGTTGACGTCTTCAAGCCACACGCTGGCGAACATATTGGGCAAAAACGCCGTACCCTTCGGGAGCGGCAAGGTGATTTCCAACGTGCGGTTCGCCGGGTTGATGAATTGGCCCACGCGGCCAACGGTGGTCTCAATGGTGTCCACACCGCTCACGATAACCATGGCTGGCATGCCCTTGTTGATTTGGCCAGCGTAATGATCGCTCACCATCGCTCGGACCTTCATGTCGCTCAGGTTCACGATGCGGACCAACGGTGCGCCCGGAACGGCAAATTCCCCGGTCTTGGCGAGGCAGCGGTCCACCACCCCAGGGAATGGGGCGCGCATCACGGCCATGTCCTTCTGCTCGGTCAGGGTTTCCATCGAACGCTGGAGCGACTCGAGTTGCGTCTTGGCTTGGAGGTATTCAATCTCTGAACCAATCTCCTGGTCCCAGAGCCGCTGCTGGCGCTCGAACACGACCTCTGCCAATTCTAACTGGGTCTCGAGCTCAGCCATAGACCGCTCGATGACATCGGTGTCCACTTTGACCAGCGGGTCTCCCGTGGCGACCTGGGCGCCTTCGCGAACGTAGACGTTCTCAATGCGGCCGCCGAACTCAGACGTCAACAAGGCGTTGCGGTCGGTTTCCACATTGCCCTGAACCGAAAACCGGTGCATAAAAGGCTGCGGGGTGAGCGGCATAACACCGACTTGAACGGATTTGGACGCCGACGGCATTGCGGATGCTTCAGTGGGCGCTTCGGCTTCACCGCAGCCGGTCCACAGCAGGACCGCTACCGCCATCAGGGGAAGCGTTCGGAAGGAAATATTCATGGTAGGATTCATCGTTTTTTTCATTTTTCAAAAGCAGACAACGCCGCTTGCAAGGCCACGCGGGCATTTAACCAGTCGAGTTCAGCGCCGAGGCGTTTGCCTTTGGCTTCAAGCAACCCGTTTCGAGATTCGTTCCATTCGAACGACGACACCACGCCTTCGTTGAATCCGATCTCCGTTTGGGTGTAAATCTTTTGGGCGATGTCCTGTGCCTGGCGCGCGTTGTTCATCACCGCAGTGGCATTGGAAAATGCCGCTTTCGCATTGGCAAATTCCATTTCAGCTGCTTGCGTCAACTGAGCCAGTCCAATGCGGGCCCGTTCTTCCTCAATCTTCTTCTTTTCCACGGCTTGCCGCCCGCCAAAACTGGTCCACAACGGCATGGAAAAGTTGAGGCCCCAGAGTTCAATAGGGTACCACTTCTCGTCGGCATCGAAAAAGTTGAACGCGCCCCGTTGGGCGTTGGATTGGTTGGTGTAAAACGCGGCAATCTGAGGCCACCCTTGTGCCTGTTGATTCTTGACATTCAAGCCCGCCAAGTCGAGGTACACCTGCTGTTCTTGCACTGCCGGCAATGCCGACGCATTGAACGGGCGACTGGCCCACTCCAGTTCCTGGCCGTTTTGCAGCAAGCCGCTCATCTGATCGGTAACCGTCAGTGCGTCCGACAACCCAATGCCCATTTGGAAGGCGAGCAATCCTTTGGCCAACACCACTTGCTGTTGGGCGTTCAGCACCTGGGCCTCCAACTCAGTCTGGGCCAATTCGAGCCGATCGACGCTCAGTGCATCCGCAAAACCCGCCTGCTGCAAGGCCTCCACTTCAGTTTTGCTTTCCACCAGCAAGGCCACCGCTTCTTCCGCAATTTCCAATCCCGCCCGCGCTCCCAGCACCAAATGATACGCTTCGGCCACCTGCTGCATCACCTCATCGGCTGTCCGGTCAATAGCTCGGTCGCGCGCCTCGACGAAAAACTGGGAAGCACGAAGAGCGACGAAATACGAACCGCTGAACACCAGCTGGCTCGCCTGAACGCCGACGTTGGCCGTATGTGCTTGACCGAATTGGAATTCAGAAAGGGCATTCGGATCCACGGGAGGGGCGTTCAACGGCACCCCCGTCTCTTGCGCTACCCCACCGAGGAACGCAGTCAAGTAGTCCGGAAAACCGAACACGTCTCCGGCGGCCACTTGGGTGGGGATGTCGATGTACTGGCTGTAGTCGGCCACTAGGTTGATTTGAGGCAGTCCGGTCGCGAGGGTTTCCTTTACGTCGCGCTCCGCCTTAGAGCGATCGAGTGCCGCGTACTGCATCGCAAAGGCGTTTTCCAAAGCGATGACTTGGGCCTCTTCCAAAGACACCGCGTAGGTGGTTTGGGCCGTGGCCCGCGGTAGGGACAACGCGGCCAAAAAGACCAGCGCCCAACCCGGGGTTTTCGTTAAAAGGGTGCTCATGTAAAGAGGTTTTCTTCTTTGATTTTTTCTTCGAGGAACGCAATGCCCTTGGCTGTGGCGATGGCGCGAATGTGATAGAGAGCCGACTCGAGGTACAGTTGCGAAAGCGGTGTCGCGTTCGTTGGATCTTCTGCGATGGCGCGCACCTCGTGGCTCAGGCTGATGAGGAAGCGCGACGCCACTTCGGGGTTCACGTCTGCCCGGTACAACCCCTCGGCTTGCCCGCGCCGGATGTTTTCTTCCATGGTGCCCCGGAGGATTTCATCGCGCCGCTCGTTCACCATGCGAAACGCGTTCGGGTGGTACTTGTTTAAGTCGAACAACACACTGGGGTGCATGTCCGATGCGATCTGGTGGATGAACCGGATCAGCTTCAATTCCGCCTCAATCGTGTTTTCGCTGGTGGACTTGGCCTCCTGAATGACTTGCTTCATCTGGGAACAATGCCAGGCCATGCACTGCAAAATGAGGTCGCGTTTGTCGCTGACGTACTTATACAGGGTCTTTTTGGAAATGCCCAACTCGCTGCAGACGTCGGCCATGTTCACGGCGCGAATGCCCAATCGCATGAATACGCTCGTCGCCCGCTCAATGAGCGAGGTTTTTGGTTCGGGGGCATTCGAATTCACGGAGATTCGTTCCATTCGCGGCTGCAAAGGTAGTCCATGGGACACCCGCCGGAAACGAAAACAACGTTAAAACGTTTCCGAATTCAATCGTCCTGAAGGACCAACCCCCAAAGCCGAAGCAAACCTTCCAGTTCGCTTTTGGCAAAAATCGCGCCCTGCAACTCCTCCCGGGTGCTGGACGAATCGTACGTTTCTTCGAAGGCATCAATCATGCCCCAGCGCCTTGCGCACCACGTCGTCATCTGCGTGGGCCGGCATGGTCACCTTCAAGCGCGGCTCCTGTTCCATCGCGCGGCGGATGGCCCATTCGGCCCCTTCATTGCGGGCCCAGCTGCGGCGAGCAATGCCGTTGTTAACATCCCAGTGCAGCATAGAAGTGAGGCGGCGTTCAGAAACGGCGCTGCCATCGATGAGCATGCCGAATCCGCCGTTCATCACCTCGCCCCAACCGACACCGCCGCCGTTGTGCAACGAGATCCAAGTCGCGCCGCGGAAGGCATCGCCGGCGAAATTCTGTACGGCCATGTCCGCCGTGAAGGCCGAGCCGTCGTAAATGTTTGAAGTCTCCCGGAACGGCGAGTCGGTGCCGCTCACGTCGTGGTGGTCACGGCCGAGCACCACCGGCCCAGCGAGGCGGCCGTCGGCAATGGCTTCGTTGAATGCTTTGGCAATCTCCATGCGGCCCTGTGCGTCCGCATAGAGAATGCGCGCTTGTGAACCGACGACCAGCCGGTTGGCCTTGGCGCCTTTGATCCACCGGATGTTGTCGTCCATTTGCTGCTTGATATCGTCCGGAGCTTCCTGCATCAACCGCTCCAACACCTCGCATGCGATGGTATCCGTCAACTCCAAATCTTCAGCTTTGCCGCTCGTACACACCCAGCGGAACGGTCCGAAACCGAAATCGAAACACATGGGCCCCATGATGTCCTGCACATAGCTCGGATACTTGAACCCGTCGCCCTCCTCGTTCATCACGTCCGCACCGGATCGAGATGCTTCGAGCAAGAATGCGTTTCCATAGTCAAAGAAATACGTGCCGCGAGCCGTATGCTTGTTGACCGCTTTGGCGTGGCGACGCAACGAAGCCTTGACGTGCGTCGCAAAAGCATCGGGGTCGTTGGCCATCATATCATTGGCCTCATCGAAACCGAGTCCAGCCGGGTAGTATCCTCCGGCCCATGGGTTGTGCAGTGAGGTTTGATCGGAACCGAGGTCGACAAACAACCCGGCCGCATCGAACGCTTCCCACACGTCCACCACATTGCCTAGGTAAGCGTAGGACACAGCCTCCTTGGCATCGACCGAAGCCTTGACCCGGGTGGTGAGCTCTTGCACGTCTTCAACTACATGGTCTACCCAACCCTGCTCGTGGCGCTTGTACGCCGCTGCAAGATTGACCTCTGCGGTGACACTGACCACGCCGGCGATGTTGCCCGCCTTGGGTTGGGCGCCGCTCATGCCGCCGAGTCCGGCGGTCACGAAAAGCTTACCGGCAGGTCCGGAGCCATCCTTGTCGTTCATGCGCACGGCGTTCAAGACCGTTATGGTCGTGCCGTGGACGATGCCCTGCGGCCCAATGTACATGTAGGAGCCGGCGGTCATTTGACCGTATTGGGAAACACCCAACGCATTCATGCGCTCCCAATCGTCCGGCTTGGAGTAGTTGGGAATGACCATGCCATTGGTCACCACGACCCGCGGCGCATCTTTGTGCGACGGGAAGAGGCCCATGGGGTGGCCGCTGTACATGACCAAAGTCTGTTCCTCAGTCATCTGGCTCAAGTACTGCATGGTAAGGCGGTACTGGGCCCAGTTTTGGAACACCCCGCCATTGCCGCCGTAGGTGATGAGTTCTTCCGGATGCTGCGCCACCGCGGGATCCAAGTTGTTTTGGATCATGATCATGATGGACGCCGCCTGTGCTGACTGCGCGGGGTAGGCTTCGATGGGCCGGGCGTGCATAGCATACGACGGGCGCAATCGGTACATGTAAATGCGGCCGTAGCGCTTCAGTTCGTCCGCAAATTCTGGAGCCAATTCTGCATGCTGCTCTGAGGGAAAGTAACGCAACGCATTGCGCATGGCTAGCTCCTTTTCTTTGGCTGTCAAAATGTCCTTGCGAACCGGTGCGTGGCTGATTTCGGAGGAGCGCGGTTGAGGAGCGGGCAACTGAGCGGGAATTCCCGCCTTGATTTCCTCTTGGAACAACTGCAATTCGTTGGCGCTTGTGGCTGAGGTCATGCTTTCTTGATTTTCCCGGTGCGCTTGTCAAACCCGTAAGGGCAATGCTTGCAACCGCTTTGACAACAATGACCGCGCTTGAGGTGGTATTGTTCGGTAAAAACAACATAGCCCTCTTCGCTGTGGTAAAAGTCCCCCGGTTCCAAATCGCTCCGCATGTTGCAAATTTACCACGTATGAAACCGATGCCCGATTTCACGACCAAACGCGTCTCGTGGTCCTCTGCCGAAGGGGCCGGAGTAGAGCTTTGGATGCGGCGCTTGGATGCTGTTGATTCGCCGGCGCCGGGCAACAAAGCCTGGAAGCTGATGTACCACATTGAGCGTGCGCTGCTGCAACCCCAGCCCGCCTTGCTCACGTTCGGCGGCGCGTGGTCCAACCACCTGCACGCTACGGCGGCCCTTGGGGCATCAATCGGGTTGCGCACCATCGGTGTGGTCCGCGCGACCGAAGCCGAACTGGCCCATCCCACACCGACCTTGCAAGACTGCATCGATTGGGGCATGGAGCTCTTTCCGGTTTCCCGGTCCGAATACAAGGAAAAAGACGCGCCATTTTTTAAGGCGTGGTTGCGCGACCTATTCGGCAATCCTTACATCGTACCGGAGGGCGGCAGTGGGGCGCTGGGCGTCATGGGGTGCAAGCACCTCATCGAACAAGCCGACTTGGATCGCCCGTGGGACGCCGTGGTGGTCGCCGCCGGAACTGGCGCCACAGCTGCGGGGCTCCTATTGGGACTCAAGGGAACCGCCAACCTGAATGTAGCCAACGCACTGAAGGGGCTTGACATGGGACCGGCCATCGAGCACCAATTGAACCTGGCGCTGAACAACTCCGCGTGGTCGAAGGAGCTCGCCGCCGGTTGCACAGTTTGGAACGACGCCCACCTTGGTGGGTTTGGCCAAATTCCTGAATCCCTCCAATCGTTCATCGGTTCATGGGAGGATGAAACGGGCATTCCGTTGGAAGGCGTCTACACGGGAAAAGCACTGCATCGCTTGGAGCAGGCATGGCGCGAAGACCCCGATTGGAGCGGCCAACGCGTCCTGTTCATCCACACGGGAGGGCTGCAGGGAAACCGCTCGTGGCGGTGACGATTGAAAAATATTTCCGCGCTGTTCAAGAAGCCGGTTGGCGGAGTAAATTTGCCCCTCAACCAACGCCCAGAACCGGCCGGCATGAGCGACTTCCTCCAACACGAATGCGGCATTGCAATGCTTCGATTGAAGCAACCGTTGCAGTACTACATCGACAAATACGGCAGTGCATTTTATGGACTCAATAAGATGTACCTGCTCATGGAGAAGCAGCACAACCGCGGCCAAGACGGAGCCGGACTCGCCAACATCAAGTTGGATGTTCCTCCGGGCAAGCGGTACATTTCTCGCATTCGCTCCGTGGACCCGCAGCCCATCCAAGACGTTTTCAGCCGCATCATGCCGCGTTTTGAAGGTCTTTCTTCTGAGCAACTGAAGGACAGCCAGTTTCTGCAAGAGGAAATGGCGTTCACCGGGGAGTTGTTTTTGGCCCACCTGCGCTACGGTACCTACGGAAAAAACCAAGTTGAGAATTGCCATCCGTTTTTGCGCCAAAACAACTGGCGCACACGGAACCTCGTCGTTGCGGGCAACTTCAACATGACCAACACCGACGAACTGTTTGACAAGTTGGTCGGACTCGGGCAGCACCCCAAGGAGAAAGCCGACACAGTGACCATCCTTGAGCGCATTGGTCATTTTGTTGACGTCGAAAATCAGCGACTCTTCGATCAATACAAGCAGGAAGGCCTCGCCAATGAGGACATTTCTGAGCGAATCGCCGACGAGATTGACTTGCCCAACGTGCTGAAGCACGCAGCGAATTCGCTTGACGGCGGGTACGTCATGTGTGGCATGATCGGCCACGGCGACGCGTTCGTAATGCGGGATCCGAACGGCATCCGCCCTGCGTTTTTCTACGAAGACGACGAAGTGGTGGTCATCACGAGCGAACGGCCGGTCATCCAAACCGCCTTCAACGTCAGCACCGAAGAAGTGCACGAAATCCAACCGGGACACGCGCTCATCATCAAGCGCGACGGCACGGTTTCCATGCCACAAGTCAAGCAACCCGGTAAGCGGAAGGCCTGCAGTTTTGAGCGCATCTACTTCAGCCGCGGCAACGACCAGGACATCTACACCGAACGCAAAGAGCTCGGTCGTCAACTCGTCCCCCAGATCATGGAGGCCGTCGAACACGACCTCGACAACACGGTCACGAGTTTCATTCCCAATACGGCGGAAACCTGCTTCTACGGTTTGGTCAAAGGCCTTGAAGACCACCTGAGCCAGGCAAAAATCTCACGCATCATCGGCTTGGGCACCAACCCCGACCCGAACGAAGTGAAGAGCATCCTGGACGAACGCGCACGCGTCGAGAAGATCGCCATCAAAGACGCAAAGTTGCGGACCTTCATCACCGAAGACGCCAACCGCGACGACCTCGTAGCCCACGTCTACGACATCGCCTACGGCACCGTCAACCCGGGCCAAGACAACCTGGTCGTCATCGACGACAGCATCGTCCGCGGCACCACGCTCAAGCGGTCCATCCTCCGTATCCTCGATCGCCTCAACCCCAAACGCATTGTGGTCGCCTCCAGCGCACCGCAGATCCGTTACCCCGATTGCTACGGCATTGACATGGCGCGTCTGGGGGATTTTGTCGCCTTCCAAGCGGCCATCAGCCTCATCAAAGAGCGCGGCATGGAGCACCTCATCGACGAGGTATACGAGCGTTGCAAAGCGCAAATCGCCCTTCCCAAAGAAGGGAATGTGAACCAAATCAAGGCCATCTACGAGCCGTTCACAACAGAGGAGCTCAACGACCGCATCTCACAGCTGCTCACGCCAAAGGGCATGAAGGCGGAAGTGAAGATTGTTTTCCAGAGCATTGAAGGGCTGCACGCCGCATGCCCCAATCACCAAGGCGATTGGTACTTCACCGGCGACTTCCCAACACCCGGTGGGCACAAGGTGGTCAACCGAGCGTTTGTCTACTACGTTGAAGGCCGAAACGACCGGGCCTATTAACGCTGAATCACCAGCTGCTGAGCAGCGCCTTCGCCGCAGCGAACCAAGTACGTCCCCGCGGGTAAGTCACTCACATTCATGAGTTCTGCACGCAATCCGGGCCGCACCAACTGACGCTTCCACTCCCGGCCGTCCATGCCGTACACCACAACATCCGATCCGGGTTGGAGTCCAATCAAAGTGACGTGATCACGGGCAGGGTTCGGCAGCATAGCAAACGCCGACGCCTCCATCTCAGGGGTGTCAACCACATACTCCTCCAACCAAATTCCAGCGGCTGATTCGGTAATGACCGGGTCCCCTGTGATGGGCGTGTCCACCGTTGAAATATTCAGCAAGGCCGCCAGCGTGATGGGATAATCCGCAGAAAAGAAATAATCTCCGGAGATGATTACCTCGTACGTACCCAAGAACGTCGAGTCCACCAGCACTTCGGTCATCTGCACGCGGTAAACGTCCTCGTAATAGACCAAGCCCGGCAAGCCGAGCGTTCCAGAAGAAACACATTCTGCAGTCACCGTTCCTGTGCGGTAAACCGTAATGCCGGCTGTGCCGTATTCGCAAGCAAACGTGTCTTCGGAAGTCCCGCCGATTTCAAATGGATACGGGAAGTATTCCTCCGTATCGCTGTAGGCTACGATGAGGTTATTTTGAACACCTCCGTGGTATTCGTACGAGTCCCCATAGGAATAGTACGTATAAATGCCGTCCGCTTCCGCAGCAATCTCTGAGCCGGCGAACACCTTGCCGTTGGGCGTTGAGGCCACGCTGACAAACGAACCGCTCGACGAGATCACATCCCAATCGGGATTGTCCAAGTACGTCAGATCGTAGGATTGGCCGGGGCCGCCGGTGTCGTTCGTAATATCCGCAAATCCCGGGGCTACCTTTTGCACGAACGTTTCGCCCGCTTCCGGGGTTGGCGATTGCAATTGAGCTGTGGCAAGGAAGGGACCGAGGAGAGCGAGGAGGCCAAAAACGCGTTTCATGGGATCGGAATTGTGGGGTGTTTGATGGCTTAAAACTAAACCAAAAACGCCTCCACGAGGGAGGCGTTCTTTCAGTCTGTACCCGGAGTGGGAATCGAACCCACACTCCGTTAGGAACACGAGTTTGAGTCGTGCGCGTCTACCAGTTCCGCCACTTCGGCA
>DJYV01000075.1 GCA_002448555.1 Flavobacteriales bacterium UBA6969 | reverse complement strand
AGGCCAATGACAGCCGGCTCGGGCCAGTGCATTTCCTTGTGGGCATCGCGCATAAGCACTTCCCGGTCGCCGACAAACGTCACGTTTAAACCCAGTGTGTCAAGGGGAGCTTCAGCAAGGGCGGGAGTCGCCACAGCGAAGGTGGTAGCGGCCGTCGCGATCAAAGTCAAAGTCTTCATTGCTGTGGGGCGTTTTGTTGTGGGGTAGAAGGTTCGGTGCCGGTGCTGTCAACAGACACGGCAGGATTCAATTCGGCCAGCTCGCGTTCGTCGATGGTGGCCAGTTTTTGGTTCGCTGCCAAGCGGATGCTTTCAACTTCGACGTATTCGAGAATGCTCTCGGCTGTCGCGCGCGCCTGGAACCAATCTTCGAGCGCGATGTACGTATCCACAAGCAGCAGGAACGCTTGGTGCTTCCAAGCGTCGTAGTTGGCATAGGCTTGAATGAATTCAAAAAGCGCCTGTTCCGTAGCTGCAAAATCGCCGCTGGCGAAGGCGATTTGGCACAGCATGAATTGGCTCTCTGCACCACGGGTGCCGCCGAGTGCTGCGACCTTCTTGAGGTCGGGTGCCGCTTCTGCAAAATCCTTGGCTTCGAACTTGATTTTTCCGCGCCAGTACCGCCCAGTTGCAGCGATGTCTTTGGGCGTTTGGCTGTCATCAATGACCACGTTGGCGTAGGCCAAGGCTTGTTCTGTTTCGTCGAGCAAGTAGTGGCAACGCATCAACCCAATGCGGGCCTCGAGTGCGTTTTCTTGCAGCACGCACGTGGCTTCCAAGGTGGCGTAGTGCTGTTTCGCTCCAGCGAGGTCTTGTGCATTCCAGGCAATGGTGGCGGCTCCCAAGGCGGCGGGTTCAGTGTAGTCGTTGACCGGTGCTTGCAGTACGGTTTCAAAGGCTGCACGGGCTTGGTCGAGGTCACCGCTATCGTAGGCGCAATTCGCGAGGAAGAAGTGCGCTTCAGTCCAAAATGTGCCGTTCGTGTAGTCGGCGATGTATTCGGTCAAGCGCCGAATGGCCTTCTCACAATCGCGTTCCAAAGCAGCGTCGCGCGCGGCATTGAACAAGCGCGCTTCAATCTCATCGGTATTGAGTCCGACCCCCGCAGGCAAGTCGTTGAGCAGACCCTGGTCGATCAAGACGGGTTCGACAACGTTGTAGGCATCGCTGGCAATGGCGTCGTTGCCGTAGTTCGTGCGGATTTCGTCCCACAGGTCCAACACTTCGGTCGGTTGGTTTTGCTTCATGGCGATGAGGCAGAGGTCGACGAGGGCGTTTTTACTCTTGAGGGATTCTGGAAATTCCGATCGCAAGGTCAACAGATGCGCTTTGGCTGATGCGATGTCGTTGGTTTCGATTTCTGCGCGCCCTAGCGCGTAAAGGGCTTCAGGAAGGTAAGTGGATTGGGTTCCCGTGGCAACGAGTGCGGTCAATTCTTCGATTTGGGCTTCAGGCTGGTTGAGGGTGCCAAAACACTCCGCGCGCTGGAAGCGTGCGTAGGCTTCATCCTTCTTGCTCTCCGCGATGACCTCGCCATAGTAATGCGCGGCCGGTTCGAACTCCTTGTTGGCATAGTAGCAATCGGCCACTCGGAGCTTCGCATCGGTGCGCTTGGGCAAATCAGCCTGTTCGGTGGTCTTGAGGTAGCTGCGGAATGCACTCAGTGCGTCGAGGTACAATCCTCGCTGGAAGAGCGCGTAGCCCCGTGCGTACATCCCATTGGCGTAATGCTTGCTTTGGAAGGCGCCCGGTGCTGATTCAAAAGCGGCATAGGCTCCAGTTGCGGCGGTGTAATTGCGCTGGAGATAATGCGCTTCTCCCTGCCAGAAGTGGGATTCAGCGGCGAGGGTCGCGTCGATGGGGTAGGTGCGGGCGGCTTCGAAGTAGTCCTGGCACTCGGTGTAGGACGCCGCACGAAACAGCTCGACGCCCCGGTTGTACGCGACGAGCTGGTATGCTTTCTTCACGTCGGGCGTTTTCGTTTGGATTTGGTCCAACGCATCCAGCGCCCGGTCGTAATCTTTCGATGACATGTAGACTTCGAGCAAGAACCCGTACGCCTCATCCTTGCGGCGCGAGTTGGGGTATTCCTTCAGGTACCGCTCGATGGCCACCACGGCGTCGTCGAATGGGTTGAAGGTCAATTCGTAGGCGAGTTTTGCATAGCTGAACAAAGCGTCTTCTCGGATGCCGGCATCGTGGTCCAACTCCGCAGCCTTTTTGAATCCCAGTTTGGCTTTCTCTTTTTCTTCAAGGGCGAGGTAACAAGCGGCAGTGTGGTAGTGCGCTAATTGGGCCATTTCATCCGCTTCTCGAACGACCAGGGCAAAACACGTTAGGGCTTTGAGGTGCTCCTGCGCTTGGAAATAGGTGTACCCCATCTGGTATGCAAAATCCCGAGTTCGTCCCATGCCACGCGTTGCGTGGTAGGCTTCCTCGAGGTAAGGGAGGGCGTCGTTAAAATTCTGCCGGCGGTACAATGCGTCGCCCACCAAACGGGAGATATCCGCCCGCTGGGCCTTGCTGAGTTCAATGCCGTCTGCGAAGACCACCGGAGCATAGTCGATGAGGCGGTCGTACTGCTCCGTTTCGTGCAGCAATTGAGCCACGTAAATCGGGACCACCCGCTTGAGTTTGGGATCGTCTTTCAAGGATTCGAACCCTTCGAGGGCGACCTGGGGTTGGCCTTTCAAATAGGAAATGTGGCTGAAGTAGTACCGTGCGGGTTTTTCAAAAGCCCCAGCGGCTTCCCCGGCCTCCATCACAGCGAACAAGTCCAGTCGGGCATCGTCGTAACGTTCCATTTCGAACAAGGCGTGGCCGCGTTTGAATTGCATTTCGAGTTTTTGGTCGGCATTCATCCGCAACGTGTTGAGGCTGTCAAACGCCGCCGCCGCGTCGTTCCAATCGCGTTTGCGGTATAGGTAGTTCGCAAAGTCCCAACGCGCTTGACGCACCAATGGATGTTCGGGGAACGCCGTCTCAAAGGCTTGGACACGCGTGGAAGCATCTTGGTGCTGCAACTGAATCGCACAGGCAGTACTTCGGTACCGCGCTAACGCCACTTCGGAGTTGGCTGCATCGGGATTCGCCGCCAGCCAGGCGTCGTAGTGGTGCTGTGCGGCGTTGTATTTCTGGTGATTCCAGTACCGGGTTGCGCGGTCCCAGTCGCCTTCTGCAGTCTGGGCAAATACGGTGCAGCTCAGAAACAGGGTGGCGGGGAGGAGGAGAGCCTTGGTGAATCGCTTCATGAATAGCAGGTGTCTATCTTACCGAAGGTACCGCGGGAGGCCGCGCTCAACGGGCAGGAGCTATGAAGTTCTCAACGCGGAAATGTGCCTTTTGGCGTCCCGAGAATCACAAAAAATCAATCCCGTTTACGCAGTGGCTGCGAAGCCAGCGATGCACGCTCCACCCGGCGTTGAAAGCGCTCAATGGCCGAGGCGGATTTCAAACTCGGTGCGGCGGTTTTGAGAGCGCCCTTCAGCGGTGGCATTGGAAGCCACAGGTGCGGATTGCCCGAACCCCGCGTGGGTGATCCGGTTGGATGGGACGCCAAATTGTTCGAGGGCTGCGGCCACACTGGCGGCTCGGTTTTCCGAGAGCACTTGGTTGTCCTCGGGCCGACCCCGGTCGTCTGTATGCCCTTTGATGTGTACGCCGATGGCGTCGTTTCGCAGCAGGTAGGCCGCAAATAGATCCAACATCAACAAGCTGGTGCGGTTGATTTCGGCCGAGTTGGTTGCGAATTGGATGTCACCAATTTCAAAAGGTTCCCCGTTTGAAGCTTCTTCGAGTTCCACGGGGGTGTCCAATCGGTCGGGAGGCAAAGTTTCCGAGTTGGCATCAAACACCACCTGGGCCTCGAATGCAATGCCATC
>DJYV01000026.1:15065-15718 GCA_002448555.1 Flavobacteriales bacterium UBA6969 | reverse complement strand
GGATTGCTTGATTGAATCTCGGTCGTTGTAAACAGGTTCACGCATTGGACTACCGCATCCCGTTCTCCGGTCCGACCGGGCTCAGTGGCAAAAACCAATCGGACAACCCCACCGTAGATTGGTGCATCGAATGAGTAGGGATTGGATGGGGTGTGGTAAGCGATTCCAATTTCTTCGACTTCGTTGTGTTCCAGCGCGTCAAAGAGGCGCTGGTACCGTGGTTCAAAAATGTGGAGTGCTAGGCGTTCTCCAGGCAAGGGCAACAGGCCCAGCGGAAAAAGCGGGATGGAAGTAAGGGGTAATTGCACAATATTAAAGGAACACATTCATTCCCAATAGGTTCCTGCGTTTGTTCACCTTATATCACCCCCTGTGGCTCAGGGATTCACAGCCATTCCATAATAGGCTTTTTGACCGTTCGGATATACACCTTCAACGAGTAGGCCGCCTTCGAAACGCTCAAAGGCTGCTTCCACGTCAGCGGGTCCATTAATTGAGCCCGAATTGATCTTGGTGATGATAAATCCTTTGCGGATTCCTGCGTCAGTGAATTTTCCAGCTGCCAAGGACGTGACTTGTGCCCCGCCTTCCGTGCCGAGTTCAGATGCGACTGATGGTGCGACAGGGGACAAGCTGGCTGTGGCCGCTTCGAG
>DJYV01000026.1:14563-14766 GCA_002448555.1 Flavobacteriales bacterium UBA6969 | reverse complement strand
GGGGACAAGCCGGCTTTGGCCGCTTCGAGCCACAAGCCACGCGTACGCTCATCTGATGAAACATCGTCCGAAAATGCGATTTTACCCGCTCTGGATTTCAGTTGCACATCGGCCTCCGAAGTCGAACCATCACGCGCAAAAAGCACCTGAACGACATCCCCAGGATGGTAGCGTGCAATGCACTCTTGCAATTCAGGGAAATT
>DJYV01000026.1:13452-14225 GCA_002448555.1 Flavobacteriales bacterium UBA6969 | reverse complement strand
CCGACGGGGGTTCCGTCGATGGCCAGCACGACATCGCCTCGGCGGAGGGTGGATTCGGCCGCTCCGCTCGCCGGCACGATGCCCGTGATGGCGCATCCGGTAACAGATTCTAAATCAAGTTCTTCAGCGATTGCTTCGGTTACCGGGGTGATTTGAATGCCGAGGTAGGCCCTGCGTACCTCACCAAAATTCAACAGATCTCCAACGACCTTCTCGACGATAGTGGATGGAACGGCGAATGAATACCCGCTGTAGCTGCCGGTACGGGAAGCTATGGCGGTGTTGATGCCGATCAATTCCCCGCGGGCATTCACCAATGCGCCGCCGCTGTTTCCCGGATTGACAGCCGCATCGGTTTGGATGAACGATTCGATGGGGTATTCCATGGTGCGCGGGTCGCCACGGAGGATGTTGATGTCGCGAGATTTAGCAGAGACAATCCCCGCTGTGACCGTTGAGGTTAAGTCAAATGGATTGCCCACAGCAAGGACCCATTCGCCGATTTGAACGTCGGGGGAGGCGCCAAAAGGCACGGTTGGTACAGCTCCTGCAGCTTCGATTTTAAGTACAGCCAGGTCGGTCGACGGATCCGTGCCAACAAGGACAGCCGGATAGGAACGGTTGTCATTCATGGAGACCACGATTTCATCCGCTTGGTCAATGACGTGGTTGTTGGTGACGATGTAGCCCCGGTCGTCGATGATGACACCCGAACCTGAACCCTGAGCCATGCGCTCCGGCGTTCCGTATCCAAACAACTCGAACCATGGATT
>DJYV01000026.1:0-13036 GCA_002448555.1 Flavobacteriales bacterium UBA6969 | reverse complement strand
GCCATAGCCCCAGCTTCGGTAACACGGGTCGCGGTCAAGGCATAGTCGGGAACTGATGGTGCTTGAATTGGTGGTGCGGGAGGCGTGTAGGATTGCAAGGTCAAGAATGCACCGATGCATCCGGCGCCAAGGCCAAGGATGGCAGAAATCAATGGGGTTTTCATTGTGAGGTTGTTGAGGGTAGTAGGACCAAAGCAACACGACCACGGGATGAAATCGCACCGCGATTTTCTAAAGAAACTTTAACTGGTTTCACAACGCGCGTTAAACCCGCTACTTGGCCAATCCAATCTCACGCAACCGTTGTTCGAGGTACTCACCGGCACTGATAGGTGGGTCGACCGGTTCAGCCCCCGCTTCAACCAAGTGCGCCATGGCATCCAGCCGCATGTCCGGCTGCGGATGACAGAAGAACGGCATGGAGAACCGGGGTTTGCTCCATTCGGCACGGGGCGGATTCACAACCCGGTGGGTGGTTGACTTCAACCGGTGGTTGGTGAGACGCTGGAGCATGTCACCCACATTGACGACGATGTGTTCAGGCAGAGCCGTGATGGGAATCCACGTGTTGTCGTTGCGAAGGACTTCCAAGCCGGATGCCGATGCACCCACGAGCAACGTGATCAAGTTGATGTCCTCATGCTGACCGGCACGAACTGCCGAATCCGGCTCAGTCGTGATGGGTGGGTAATGAATGGCACGGAGTATGGAGTTTCCTCCTCGAACCCAGTCATCGAAGTAGAATTCATCCACGCCGAGGTGAATGGCAATGGCACGCAGTACGGTTTGTCCGAGCGCTTCGAGCGCCTCAAACGTCGCCACGGTGGTCTGCTGAAACGCAGGGCGCTCTTTGACATCGTCGTTGCTGGGGAAGTGCAAAGGATCGTGGTTGGCCGGAGGATGGGGTTGTCCCACCTGCCAGAATTCTTTCAAGTCTGCTGCCTCGCTGTCCTTCGCGTGTTCAATGCCCATGGAGACAAATCCGCGCTGATTGTTCGTCTCGGGGCGGGCGTACTGACGCTTGGTTTCCGCAGGTAGGGCAAAAAACGCCTCGGACTCGCTGTAGAGCCGTGCAATCAATTCGTCGGAAATGCCATGGCCGTGAATCGCCGCGAATCCGATGGTTTCGTACGCTTCACCGAGTGCTGCGGCGAAGGCTGCTTTCTCCGCTTCGCTGCCGTTGATGAAGGCGCGAATATCGAGGGTGGGGATACCTGCTAAGAGGCTGGGGTCTGATTGGGCCATACCGAAGAATCCGTTTCGTTGGACATTGAATGTACGAATGTATCGGTAAGTTTTTCCGTCGAAGTACTCCAGTCGCAGTGTTTTTCAACCCACTGACGTGACAAACTCCGCACGGTCTGGGACTCGTTTTCATCGCTGAGAAATCGGTCTACGTGCCGCGCCAATCCTTCGGGTGAATTGGCCACGTGCAGCGGTGCGGGGGAGTCCATCTTCGGAAAACCGCTGGCCACGTGCTGGGTCGTGATGCACGGCAATTCCATCGCCATCGCTTCGAGGATTTTGTTCTGCTGACCGGTTCCGATTCGAAGCGGCGCGACAAATAACGTTGCTCGAGCGTATGCGCTTCGGATGTTCTCCATCCAACCGGTGACTTCGACATTCTCACCCGCGAGGGCCCGCACATCAGGAGTCGGGTCGGTACCGGCAATCAGCACCCGTACGCCCGTGGTCTTGATGCGGGGAAGGACTTCTTGGACAAGTTGCTTGGCGGCATCTACGTTTGGCGGATAGCTCATGTTCCCGGAAAACAATACAACCCGGTCTTCCCGATGGTGCTCAGGCAAGCTTTTGGGGCTGAAAAATTCCGTATCGATGCCGTTGGGCACCACTTCAATGAGGTGGTGTTCAGCGTGCTGAATGAGTTTTCGATCGGCTCCGCTGATGATGGTCTTTCCATCAAAATAGTCGAATACGGTGGCTTCGAAGCCTCTGAGTCGGCGGTATTCGATTCGGTACAACCAACGCATGAGCCTCGGAGCCAAGCGGGACTGGCGAGCGATGCCTGCGCTCAGCGCATCCATGTAATCGATGACCTTGGGTATGTGATGCATGTGCTGCACATAGGTTGCCATACGCACCAATTGGCAGTAGATGAGGTCCGGCTGAATTTCGTTGACCCATGCATCGAGGCTGCGCTGGGCTGCGCGTTGGTAGAACCAGTGCACTTGGAATGGCCGAGAACTCAGCGGCGCAAACGCAAGCCGGCTGAAACGCTTAACGGCGCTCATTCGGTGAACTTTGAGGCCACGGACGATGCTGGCCAGCGGAGTGGATTCGGCCTGTACGTGTGCTGTGTTTCCGGACGTCAGGCAGAACAAATAGATGTCATGGGTTTTGGCCAATTCCCGCATCTGGTGATAAGCACGCAGCTTATCCCCCTTATCAAGTGGCCACGGAAGCCTCGACGTGAGTACGATAATTTTCACAGGTCAAAGATGCGTTGGATGGAACGGATGAGTGACTGCGTCAGGGCTTGATTGGAAAATTCGGTTTCGATGAAAGCGCGTGCTGCTTCGCCCATTTCCTGTGCTTGCCGGGGGTTGTTGTGCAAGTCGATGATGCGCTGGGCAAACGAATTGGCATCGTCTGCGATGAAAAAGTGCGTGCCGTGTTGACCGTGAATGCCCTCCATCCCGAGGGAGGTGGAGACCACGGGACGTCCAGCCGCCATGGCTTCAATCGCTTTGATGCGCATGCCGCTTCCGGAGCGCAAGGGGATGACCATGATGCCCGAACCGCAGAGCACATCCCACGCGTCGGGCACTTCGCCCAGAACCGTCGTGTTTGTCCGTTGCACATCGAGCTGGTCGTTGAATTTTCGTCCCGCAAGCTTCAATTGTGCTTCCGGAAGCTCGCGTAGGACGGTTGGCCATACTTGATCCAAAAACCACTGAACTCCCTGTACATTCGGATCCCAATCCATGGCACCGATGTGAAAGACGTGATCAATGGGCCCCGGTGTGGCCGGTGGCAACTCGGATTCGTCGAGGCCAAATGGCAAAGTGAACACCGGACAGGTGCACCCCAAAGCCTTGAAGTCTTCGCAGTCCTTCGCCGAGATGGCCGCGATGGCATCAAAATCATGGAGCGCATTCACCTCGTAGGCCTTCAGGCGTTCCGCTAAATGCTGCAGATACATGCGCTTCGTGAACGTTTCCGTTTCAGCGGCCATCAATTCCCAAATGCGGTGCTCCACGTTGTGCGCCCGCAACATGAGAGGGCCGTCGCAATATTTCCGCACGAGGGGTAGGTACGGTGCGGTGAACAAGCTCTCGAAGATGACCAAATCGAAGACCTGCCGCCGGAGCACGTGCACGAGTAGTTGTTCGAGTTCGGGCGCGTGAAATCGGCTGATGTTGTAGCTGTCACCGGTCAACAAATTGGCAAAAGCATCCACCCGGTTGACCCGGGTGTCGAGGTGCACCGTTTCGATGCCGGTCTGTTGGATGTACTCGGCATCCACATCCGCCGCCCGCCACGGGTGTTTTTCCGTCGCAATGGAGAGCAATTTCACCTGGTGCCCGTCGGCCAATAGCCCCCGAGTCAAGGCATCCATCGCCCTGCATCCACCGTCCTGACTCGGACGCGGGGGTTTATGGCAGAGTTGAAGAATGCGCATGCCTCAATTTTTTTTGCGGAAAAAACGAAATGGCCAGTTGACCTGGAAAGCTTGTGCATCGCGCATGGCCTGCCTCGTGAAGTAGATCGCGAAGGGTAGCAGCGCGAGCGAGCTCATCCACATGCCAAATGCCGGTGTGACCGTTCCTGCTTTGACCATTTGCTCGCCGATCATGGAAAGGATGTAGAAGGCGAGAAAAATGCCAATGGCCAATACTGTTGGCATGCCCAGACCACCTTTGCGGATGATGGCGCCGAGCGGCGCGCCAATGAAAAACAACAAGATGCAACTGAGTGCCAAGAAGAACTTTCTGTGCCACTCAATCGCGTGCCGGTTCATGGCCCGAACCCGCGTATCTGCATTTTCAATGCCGTTGGCAATCCCTTGTCGGGTGTTGCGGGCCAAGCTGCGCGCGCCGTCGAATGCCATGCGCCTTTCTGTGGGGGACATGGCCGTCCAGAGTGGCCCCGCTGCTTGCGCTGTCCCCGCGGCGGACACTGTATCCCGCAAAAGCACGGTTTGTCGGCCTCCATACAACTCGACTTCCTCTAAGCGTTGTTCCACGAGCCCCTGCAGTGAATCCATCGCATGGCCGAGCTGCGCTACGGTCATCATCTCGTGGGCGCGTTTGAAAAGGCCTTCGTCGGCCTTGCTGAAATCCAACGAGGCGAGGTCAATTTCGAACTCTTGCCGTTCGAAGGAAGAGGCGATGTGGGGGTGGAGGCGTTCCTTTCGCCGTTTGGATTGCTCCAGGTCTTCTTCATAGCTGAAGCCGTTCGACAAGGCTATGGTGAGCCGGTTTCCTTCTTGCACCATGGTGCCTTGCTCGGCTCGAATGACGCGTGACACCCCGGTCTCTCCCTCGCGGTGGTCGTGAATGAGTACATCGTTCAAGGTGCCGTCCTCCTCCTTACTCTCGACGCGAATGGCAAACCCTTCGATGCCATTGTAAAATGCGCCCGGAATGAGGTTCAACGTTGGCTTCTTTTGCGTGACCGAGAAGAGCAGGGCCCTGAACTTGAGGTTGGCCACCGGCCATGCTGCGTTGGAGAACCAAAAGGCGCCCATTGAAATCAAAAGCATGGTGACAATCAATGGACGAAAAATGCGGAAGACCGAAAGTCCCGCTGATTTGAGGGCCGTGAGTTCATTGCGTTCGGCCAGCGAACCAAAGGCCATGATGGAGGCAACGAGGATGGCCAAGGGAAGGGCGAGGTTCACCAACCGTGCTGAGGCGTAAATCATCAGCTCCGCGATGACCCAGGGTGCGAGTCCTTTGCCAATCAAGTCATCGGCGTACACCCACAAGAATTGCATGTCCAAAATGAACAACGCCACGGGCATGGTGACGGCAAAGGGTGCCAAAAATGACCGCAACAAGAGGCTCGCGAATCGTCTCACGTTTCAAAGATAGGATGCTGTAACTTGCCGTCGCTAACCAGATAACAACGCAAGCATGCCCTCAAAATTATTTACCCATTCAGCGATTGTTTTCGCGGCAGCATCCTTGGCTTTGATTGGCTGTGGAGACGGCAGCGGATCCAATGACGGCAACACTTCAGACGACTGGGCGCCAAGCGTCGCAACCGAAAAGGGAGCTAGTGAGCCGGATGCCAGCGGATTCGTTTGGCAAACCGAACAATTCGCGGACCTCAAGATGATTCGGTACCAAGTGCCCGGATGGGATCAACTTTCCCCGAAGCAACGGGCGTTGGTCTATTGCTTGAACCAAGCGGGATTGAGCGGTCGGGACATGATGTACGACCAGAACAACCGGTACAACTTGCGCATCCGTCACTTGCTCGAGTCCATCTACACGAGCTTTGAGGGTGACAAGTCGACCAACGGGTGGAACCGCTTTGAGACCTACCTCAAGCGCATTTGGTTTTCCAACGGCATTCACCACCACTATGCCAACACCAAGATCATGCCCGAGTTTTCCCAAGCGTATTTTGCTGAGCTGGTCGAAGCTGTTGGCGCTGAGGTGTCAGATGAATTGATGGCCGTCATCTTCGATCCAGCAGTGGAAGCGAAGAAAGTTGAACAAGATGGTACCAAGGGTTTGGTGGAGGCTTCTGCTGTGAACTTTTACGCGCCTGACGTGAGCACAGAGGAGGCCCAAGCCTACCTGGCGAGCATTGTTGAAGAAGGCAGCCGAACACCTGTGGAGTACAGCTTGAATTCTCGATTGGTCAAGAACGCGGCTGGTGAAATCGAAGAGCAGGCTTACCGCGTTGGAGGTCTGTACGGAGAAGCCTTGGAGCAAGTGGTGTTCTGGTTGAATCAAGCGGCGCAATACGCAGAAAACGACAAGCAAGCCGCTGCGCTGCGCAACCTCATCGCCTACTACGAAACGGGTGACCTAGAGAAGTGGCAGTTGTACAACATCAACTGGGTCCAGGACACCGAGGGCGATGTGGACTACATCAATGGATTTGTCGAGGTGTACAACGACCCATTGGGGTATACCGGTAGCTACGAAACCATTGTTCAAATCAAGGATTTCGACGCCAGTGAGCGCATGAAGGTCCTCATGGACAATGCGCAATGGTTCGAAGACCACATGCCGTTCATGGACGCCCACAAGAAAAAAGAGGTGGTCGGCATTACATACAACGTCGTGAACGTGGCCGGCGAGGCCGGTGACGCATCACCCAGCACGCCCATCGGGGTGAACCTGCCGAACTCGAATTGGATTCGCGTGGTTCACGGTTCCAAATCCGTGAGCTTAGGCAACATCGTGAGCGCCTACGACAAGGCGAGCGGCGGTGGATTGTTATCGGAGTTTGCACACGATGACGTCGAGGTCGCACGTTCTGAGAGCCACGGTGCGTTGGCCGGAAAGTTGCACACCGCGATGCACGAAGTCATCGGCCACGCTTCAGGAAAACTGGAAGACGGCGTAGGTGAGCCAAAGCAAACGATCAAAGAGTACAGCTCCACCCTGGAGGAAGGCCGTGCGGATTTGGTGGCCTTGTACTTCATGCTAGACGAGAAGATGGTTGAACTCGGATTGATGAAGACCCTTGAGACCGGTAAGTCTGAGTACGACAGCTACATCCGAAACGGGATGATGCTCCAATTGCGTCGTTTGGAACAAGGCGCGGACATCGAAGAAGCGCACATGCGCAACCGTGCGTGGATCAGTCACTGGTGCTTCGAGCGCGCGCAAGAGAGCGGCGCCATTGTCAAGGTGGAGCGCGATGGGAAGACGTTCCTCGACATCAAGGACTACGAAGCCTTGCGCGGCTTGTTTGGAGAATTGTTGCAGGAAGTGCAGCGCATCAAGTCACAAGGCGATTACGAGGCGGCCAAGGCTTTGGTAGAAGGGTATGGTGTCAAGGTAGACCAAGCCATCCACGAAGAAGTGCTGACCCGTTCGGAAGCATTGGGTATCGCCCCATACGGCGGATTCATCAACCCTGAGATGCAAGCCACGTATGTGGAAGACGGCATGATCGGGGATGTCAAACTGGTCTATCCTGATGACTTTTCCACTCAGATGCTGAACTATAGCCGCAGTTACGGGTTTCTTCCTTTAAACAATGATTTCGTTACGCAATGAACGAAATACCCTCTCGACTTGCAAGGTGTTACAAGTTTGCTTGAAAGTAAATAATTATGAAAAGATTCCTACAACAAATTGTCGCCTTCGTTATTGTGTCTGGAGCCTATGCTCAATCCCCTTTTCCTTGCGAGCTATCTGGGGGAGAAGGTGAGCCTGCGATGGGAGGGCTCTCTGACATTCAAATAGGACAATACCATGATAATGGTGCTTATTTTAATATTCTACAGGCATATCAAAATGTGACACTTATATCAGCAAGAGTTTATGCCAACGAATCTGGGCCAAGGACTTTTGCCCTTCTTTCTGAAGATGGCGAAGATGTTCTGGTAGCCGAGGTGTTTGATGTTCCTGATGGGTGGAGTACTGTAGAATTTAATTGGCAACTTGATCCTGGCAGCTATGGCCTTGCAACCTTATCAAATAACCCACAGTTATGGCGCGATGATTTAAATAGTGACATCAATTACCCATACGAAATCGGTAATTATGGCGCAATCACAGGAACAAATATTCAGGGCGAGAACGAATTTAATTATTACTACTTTTTTTACGATGTTATGCTCGGCCCGAGTCCAGCATTTGTAAATTCCGGGGGATATCCATGTGACAAAGTAGAACTGCTTGACGTCGAGTCTCTTTCAAACCTTGGTGGAGGTAATAATGGTAATGACACATGGGGGTGGTATGATGCTGCAAGTGGAAGGGAAATTGCGATGTATGGCAGATCTAATGGAACCTCATTTATCGATGTAACAGATCCAACTAACATCAAATATTTTGCATCATTGCAATCGGCAACGGGTTCTGCCACACACAGGGACATCAAAGTTTTTAATAATCATGCATTCGTAGTCTCAGAAGCGAGTGGTCATGGATTACAAATAGTTCGATTAGCGGATTTACTTTCATTGCCGACAAATGTTACCACCGAAATCTCTCCCACATCATATTACGATAACTTCGGCAATGCACACAACATAATGATTAATGAGGAAACGGGATTTGCATATGTGGTTGGTTCGAATACTTTGAATGGTGGCCTGCATATTTTGGACATCCAGAACCCTGTCGATCCTGTTTTAGTCGGCGGATTTGACGAGTACTATTCCCACGATGTTCATCCAATTGTTTACCAAGGTCCTGATGAAGATTATTTCGGTCAGGAAATTGTTATTTGTTTTAACGGATACAACGGTTTAGCAATAGTAAATGCACAAGATAAAACCGACGTTGAACTCATCTCGCAGTTAACGTATAATCAATCAGGTTACACTCATCAGGGATGGGTGGGAGAAAATCATACGTATTGCTTTTTTAATGATGAGCTCGATGAGGAGAACTTCGGTATTAACACCCGCACGTACATCATGGATATTTCGGATTTAGATAATCCGGAGATTGTTGGGTATTACGAAGCAACGACTACCGCTGTTGATCACAATATGTACATAATTGGCGATAAGATGTACCAATCGAATTACTTGAGCGGGTTGCGAATACTGGATGTATCCAATGCTACAAATGGCGATTTAGAATTGGTTGGTTATTTTGACACGAATCCCGAATCTGACGCACCACAAATGACCGGTACGTGGAGCAACTACCCGTACTTTCCAAGTGGCAACATCGGCGTGAGTACGTTCACGCACTTTTTCATGCTGCGCCCGAGTGATGCAATTGCGCCGAATTCGGTTTCAATTGATGAACCAGCAGCCGGGGAGAATGCGGCGGTTTATCCCAACCCGGCGCAATCCACGATTCAACTGCAGGGCTTCACTGGTGAACACCACCTCGCGCTATTTGGCATGGACGGGCATTTGATTAAGGCATGGGAAGCACTGCCAGGAACAGCGGGTCTGAACCTTGCGGTTGGGCATTTGCCCGAGGGCGTGTACGTGTTGAAAGGAATGGAAACCGGACGGTCGGCCCGCTTCGTTGTGGCGAAGTAATCCGCTTATCCCTGGCCGCGAAGGGCGCGGTGCAGCGTAACGACTTCGCGCGCCTCAGCCACATCATGCACCCGCAGCATGTGCGCTCCGCGTTCCAATGCCCATGCATGCAGTGCCGTTGTCCCGTTTAATGCAGTCTCGGGTTGCCGGTTAATGATTTTGTAAATCATTGATTTTCGGCTAACACCGACGAGTAAAGGGGCATTCAAGGCCTGGAATTGGTCAAGTTCGCGCAGCAATTGGAAGTTGTGGGCCGCGGTTTTCCCGAAACCAAATCCAACGTCCACTACCGGTTGTTGGACGCCTTGCTGTGAGAGGATGCGCATTCGGTCTTGAAGCCAGTGCACGACCGCTGTGGTGATGTCTTTGTAGGTGGGCCGCTCTTGCATGGTCGCTGGCGTGCCCTGCATGTGCATTATGGCATACGGAGCATTGAATTGCGCGATGACCTGGGCCATGTTGGCATCACGGGATCCGCCGAAGATGTCATTGACCATAAAGGCGCCTGCTTCGAGGGCCTTGAGCGCCACCTCGTGGTGAAATGTGTCCACGCTTATGAGCGCTTCTGGAGCGGCGTCGAGCAGGCCTTTTATGGTGGCTTCTATGCGCTGCCATTCCTCGATCGCACCTACTTCCACAGCACCCGGACGGGACGACTGCCCGCCAACATCAAGTACATCGGCACCTGCGCCAAGCATGCGTCGACCGGTTTTTACTGCGGCTTTTGCTGACGCGGCACGGCTGCCTTCAAAGAATGAATCAGGCGTGCAATTCAGAACGCCCATGATGCGGGGCTGACTGAATGCGAGTATTCGGGACCCGTTTTGGAGTTGATAAATCGATGAAGACATTGCTGCGTCGGTGGATTCAGGCTTCAGGGTGCTTTGTATCTTGGCGCAAGATATTCTAAGATTGAAGGCTGTGAGTACGATTGAAGAAACGGTGAAGCAATACGACCGTGCATTTGCGCGGTGTTCCGAACTTTTCGAAGCGAAAACCTCGGACTATGGAACGGCGTGGCGCATTCTGCGGCCTTCCTCCCTGACGGATCAACTTTTCATCAAAGCCAATCGCATCCGAACCATCCAGGAATCCCAGCAGGCTATGGTGGATGAAGGCATCGATTCCGAATTCATCGGCATTGTGAATTACAGTTTGATGGCCATGATCCAATGCGGTCTACCGGAAGGGCATCCTATGGAATTGCCGGCCGCCGAGGCGGTTGAACGCTACCACGCAGCGTTTCAATCGACGCGCGAGTTGATGATTGCGAAGAACCACGATTACGGCGAAGCCTGGCGGGGCATGCGCGTGAGCTCCTTAACGGACCTGATTTTGATGAAGGTCCTGCGCGTAAAGCAGATTGAGGACCACGATGGCGTGACCAAGGTTTCGGAAGGCGTTGAAGCCAATTACCAAGACATGGCCAATTATGCCCTTTTTGCGCTGATTTTGCTCGAATTAACGGGAGAATAGAGCGTCAACTTCGCAGTTCGAGTTAATTTGAATTGAAAATATTCATTCCCATGTGGAACACCATCATTAATATTTGCCGCCTTTTGGTTGGGTCGCTCTTCATTGTATCGGGACTCATCAAGGCCAACGATGCCTTGGGCTTCATGTACAAACTCGAAGAGTATTTTGAACCCGGGGCCTTGAACCTTTCTGGATTGACGGAATGGGCGTTGCCACTGGCCGTGTTCATTTGCGTAGGCGAAATTTTACTCGGTGTAGCCATGGTCATCGGGGCCTTGCCGCGGCTAACGGCGACTTTGACGGGTGTGATTATGGCGTTCTTTACGTGGCTTACTTGGTACACGGCGAACTGCGACCCGTTCGGTACCAAGATGATCACCGATGCGCTCGGTGCAGTCGTTGAAATCGACAACCAATGCGTGTTGGCATGCGGATGTTTTGGAAACGCCATTCCACTGACGCCTTACGAGAGTTTCATCAAGGACGTGGTGTTGTCTGTCTTGACGGTGCCGATCCTGCTGGGTGCATTCACAGACCGCATCGGGCTGAATGACAAGCGAACGGGCATGTTCATGATTTCTGGAAGCTTGGTGTTGATTTACCTATTCGGTGAACTCATGTTGGACTGGAATTTCCCCGTTTTGTTTGCGGCCATTTCTTACGCTGTGGCAGAGGGTTTGAAAACCCGCATCAGCAGCGAGCACAAAGAATGGATCATGGCGGCGGGAGTGACCGTTGTCTGTGTCGCATTTCAAGTACATACACTCAATCACCTGCCGCTCAAAGATTACCGCGCGTACGCCGTGGGAGAGAGCATCATCGAGAACCGAAAGTCAGCAGAGGAGTTGGGGCTGCAGGGGCCTGTTTTTGCGACCGAGTACACGTTCCGCAATGTCAATACGGGCGCGGATACTGTGGTGTTGAGCAGCGATTGGCTCAAGATTTACAACGAACCCTGGTTCAAATCCACGTATGAGACGGTTTCCTTCGATGGAAAGGAAGTCAAGGTATCCGACGGCTACGAGCCGCGCATCCTCGATTTCCAGATCATCGACCACCTCGGTGACGATCGTGCCGATGAATTCCTGAATTACGACGGAAACGTGCTGCTCTACGTTTCCAAGGATTTGGAGAACGCCAATACGCAGAACCAAGCCGAGATGAACGCATTGGCCAATGCAGCAGGCGAGGCCGGGTGGTTGAACGTTGGATTGACCAACGCACCGTGGGAGGAGAACCGCGCTTTTCAAGAGGCACACGATGTCACGTACGGGATGTTCACCTGCGACCAAACCGAGCTGAAGATTGTGGTGCGCTCCAATCCCGGCATTGTCTGGTTGAAGGATGGCGTGGTCCAACAGAAATGGGCGTGGCGCGACGTTCCGTCTTGGGAGGATTTAGGCCAACAATAATGGGGCGTAAGGTGCTGCATGGATTGGGGGTGTTGTGGGGAACCCTGACGCTCGTTTTCATGTTGTTTGCCATGGCCCCGGACCCTGCTCGCCAACTGGCTGGGCAAAATGAATCCGAGGAAATCGTTGCGGCAATCCGTACAAAACTGGGCTTGGACCGTCCATTGCACGTGCGGTATGCGGATTTCTTGACGGGGTTCGTTCCTGTGACGGTGGACGACGCTGGTGTGGCTTGGTCGGGGTTGGATCTGGGCAAATCTTACGTCTCAGACCGACCGGTTGTGGATGCGATTGCGGATGCGCTCCCCGCGACGGTGCTCCTTGCATTGACGGCCATGGGCCTTGCGATGGCCTTGGGGCTGTGCGTCGGGTTTGGTCTCGCGATGATTCCGGGCAGCGCCTTGGATCGGTGGGTGTTGGGATTTGCCGCGCTGGGGATGAGCGCGCCTTCGTTTGTCATGGCCATTGTGGTCTCGTGGCTGTTCGGATCGGTCTGGCACCGTTGGACGGGGTTGCCCATGACAGGAGGCCTGTGGAAAGTCCATCCTTTTGATGGCCCTCAATTGGCTTGGAACCATCTGATTTTACCGGCGTTGACCCTGGGCATCCGTCCATTGGCCGTCGTCATCCAGCTGACGCGCAACAGTGCGGTCGATGTCTTGGGCATGTCCTACGTGCGCACCGCCCGTTCCAAGGGCATTTCGGCGTTTCGACTGCTGACGCATCATGTGGTTCGGAATGCACTCAATCCTGTGCTTACGGCCGCCTCAGGGTGGTTTGCCAGCATGCTCGCCGGGGCAGTATTTGTTGAATACGTGTTCGGTTGGCGTGGCATGGGACTGTTGATGTTCCGAGCACTGGAGCAGAGCGATTTACCTGTGGTGCTCGGGTGTGTTTCGGTCGTTGCAGTTACGTTCGTTGCCATCAACATACTTGTCGACCTCGCTTACGGTTGGCTCGACCCACGCGTCAAGATATCAAGCGCGAA
>DJYV01000154.1 GCA_002448555.1 Flavobacteriales bacterium UBA6969 | reverse complement strand
AAAGGTATGGCCGGTCAAGGCGCCGACGCAGCAGCATTGATCGTCGCTCGCGGTGGTCAACTCTACGCAGAGGGAATGGCAGACTGCCCTATCACATTCACCTATGAAGGCGACCCATTGGATGGCTCAGTAGCGTACAACACGCGCGGCCAGTGGGGCGGTGTGATTGTATGCGGCGACGCTCCAACTAACCTCCCAACAGGCGAAGGACAAGTGGAAGGGATTCCAGCAGATAACGATCGCGCCAAGTACGGTGGATCGAATGCAGCGGATAACTCAGGTGTTATCACCTACGTGAGCATCCGCCACGGCGGAACCCAGCTCGGCGCAGCAAACGAGATCAACGGTCTGACGCTCGCTGGCGTAGGAAGCGGCACAACTGTAGATCACGTAGAAGTTTTGGCGAATGACGACGATGGCATCGAGTTCTTTGGTGGAACCGTTGAAGTCAACTACGCGGCTGTGGCCTTTGTAGGCGACGACAGCTTCGACTGGGACCAAGGCTACTCCGGAGGCGGACACCACTGGTTCTCGATCAACGACGCTGACGCTGGTGACCGCGGAGGTGAGTTGGACGGCGATGATAGCCCAGATGTTACGGCAGATGGAATGCCGTTCACGCTCCCTACGGTTACCAACTGGACCATGATTGGACGTGGAGCAGCAGCCGGCAAGCAAGGCATGCTCTTCCGTGCCGGTTCTGGTGGACACGTCAGCGACGCGCTGATTGTGGATTTCCAGGAAGGCATCGAAATCGAAGACAAGCAAGACCCATCTGACGCTTATGATAAGTGGCAGGCTGGTGACTTGACCCTCTCGAACATCCACGTCCAAGGTGCTACCGAGCTGATTGATTACGACGGCATTCAAGATGCCGATGGTGACTCCAATTTGGATGCCTACGCTGCAAGCAGCAACATCCAACTCGCTGACGTTGGAATTGATTCAGATTGGTCAGCAAATGCCAGCGGTACATCCTTCCCCAACCCATTCGATCCGGTACCATCAGCGGATGTGACATCTGACGGACCATTTGGATACATGGGGGCCTTTGACCCGAACGGAGAAAACTGGTTGGCAAATTGGTCATACTTGGACATCTCTGGCGCTGCCGACGTAGACTTGAATGATGAAGGAAGCAATCCAGACGAAACATGCGATTGTCCTTCATTGGACATGCGTAACGAAGTCATCATAACGGACGATGGCAACGGTACCGGTACGACGACTTGGACATGCGATAACGTTTACTTGCTCGACGGGTATGTGTTCGTCAACGACGGACAAGTATTGACCATTGAACCTGGTACAGTTGTGAAAGGCATGGCCGGTCAAGGTGCAGATGCTGCAGCCCTCATCGTAGCGCGCGGTGGACAAATCTTTGCTGACGGTTCCGCCTCTTGCCCAATCACCTTCACGTTCGAGGCAGACCCACTTGACGGCTCTGTTTCCTACGATACGCGTGGTCAGTGGGGCGGTGTAATCGTTCTTGGAGACGCAACGACCAACCTCCCAACCGGTGAGGGACAGATTGAAGGCGTACCTGCGGACAACGACCGCGCCAAGTACGGCGGATCGAACGACGAAGACAACTCTGGCATTCTCCGCTACGTCAGCATCCGCCACGGTGGAACGCAGCTTGGCGCAGCAAACGAGATCAACGGCTTGACGCTAGGTGGAGTTGGTAGTGGCACCATCATCGAACACGTTGAAGTTGTCTCCAATGACGACGACGGCATTGAGTTCTTCGGTGGATCTGTCAATGTCCGCTACGCGTCAGTTATGTTCTGTGGTGACGACAGCTTTGACTGGGACCAAGGATACCATGGTAAAGGCCAATTCTGGTTCACCATCCAAGGTCAAGACGCAGGCGACCGTGGCGGTGAGCTCGACGGTGATGACAGTCCTGACGTAACAGCAGATGGCATGCCATTTGCCATCCCAACGGTTGCAAACTGGACCGTAATCGGACGCGGCAGCAATGTGGGCAACCAAGGCCTCTTGTTCCGTGCAGGATCGGGTGGCCATGTATCGAACGCCATCATCGCCAATATCACAGAAGGGATTGAAATCGAGGATAAGCAGGATCCTTCCGACGCCTTCGATAAGTGGTTGAACGGCGACTTAAGCCTCGCAAATATCGCTTTCGACGGTGTTAATGAGGTCATCGACTACGATGGCATCCAGGTCGCCGACGGTGACGAGCAATTGGACGCTTTCGCTGAAACAGCAAACTTGACAGCGATGACCACCGGTATTGATTACAACTGGGCTACCAATGGAGCAGGCACAGCCTTCTCTAACCCGTTCAATCCAGTACCAGAGGCTTCCGTTTTGCTTGATGCAAGCGCACAGCCTACCGATGCCTGGTTCGAAACCGCTCACTACATGGGTGCCTTCGATCCAAACGGTGAAAATTGGTTGGAAGACTGGACATACGCGGACGATTCAGGTGCCATTGAAGAAGAGGTGGTGGCTTGCGATTGCCCACCACTTGGTGACCGCAACGAAGTCATCATCTCCGATGCCGACGGCAACGGCACAGGCACGACCACGTGGACGTGCGACAACACCTACTTGCTCGACGGGTATGTATTCGTCAACGATGGTCAGGCATTGACTATCGAGCCCGGTACAGTCGTCAAGGGTATGGCTGGTCAGGGTGCTGATGCCGCTGCCTTGATTGTTGCACGTGGCGGTCAGATTTACGCTGACGGTACAGAAACCTGCCCAATTACCTTCACGTTCGAAGCGGATCCACTCGATGGATCGGTGAGCTACGACACGCGCGGTCAGTGGGGCGGTGTCATCATCTTGGGTGATGCATTGACCAATTTGCCAACAGGCGAAGGACAGATTGAAGGGGTTCCTGCAGACAACGACCGCGCGAAGTACGGCGGTACCAACGACGAGGACAACTCTGGTGTTCTTCGCTACGTTAGCATCCGCCACGGCGGTACGCAGCTTGGCGCAGCGAACGAAATCAATGGTTTGACATTAGGTGGAGTTGGAAGCGGAACAACCATCGAATACGTTGAAGTCATCGCGAACGAAGATGACGGTATCGAGTTCTTCGGTGGTTCGGTTGACGTCAAGCACGCTGCGGTTGCCTTCGTAGGCGACGATAGCTTTGACTGGGACCAAGGGTACCACGGCAAGGGCCAGTACTGGTTCGCTTTGAACGATCACACCGTGGGTGATCGCGGCGGTGAGCTCGACGGCGACGACAGCCCGAACGTGACCTCTTCAGGCCAGCCTTACGCTACACCTGAGGTGTACAACGTGACCATGATTGGCCGAGGCATTGCCGCCGGTAAGCAAGGCCTCCTCTTCCGCGCTGGATCAGGTGGTTTCGTAAACAACATGATCATGGCCAACTTCCAAGAAGGCATTGAGATTGAAGACAAGCAAGACCCTTCCGATGCCTTTGATAAGCTAGGAGCTGGTTTGCTTGGTCTCAAGAACATTTGCATGGTCGCTGTGGAGGAAGTCATTGATTACGACGGTAACCAAGTGGATGATGGTGACGAGCAGTTAGACGCCTATGCGGCTGCAAACAACATCGCACTCGGTGATCCCGGCATCGACTTCGACTACGGCTTCGACGGCGCTGGTGTTACCGTAGTGAACACCCTCGACCTCACACCAGCCAATGACGTCTCAGTTGACGCTGCGGACTTGGCAACGGATGCATGGTTTGATGCGGCAGCGTACAAAGGTGCATTTGGACCATCCGAAAACTGGTTGGACCAGCCTTGGAGCTACCTCGGTCAAGTCGGCATCTTCACAGAAGGCGAGGTATCCGTATTAGGCTGCATGGACGCTGAAGCTGACAACTACGATGCTGATGCCACTGCTGACGACGGTTCTTGCCAATACCTGGGATGCACCGATGCTGACGCTGACAACTATGACGATACAGCCAACACGGACGACGGCTCGTGCTTGTACACCGGTTGCTACAACCCAGAAGCCGAGAACTATGATGCAGGAGCCAACACGGGCGACCAAGATGCATTGTGTCAGTTCAACGGTTGCACGGACCCAACGGCCAACAACTACGAAGAAGGTGCCAATACCGACGACGGCTCGTGCCAGTTTGACGTGACGTTCCGCGTGGACATGTGGCACGAGGGAGGAGCCGGCTCTATTGCTGGTGACTTCTCAGCGGATGCTGTCGTAGAAATGATCTACGCTAACTACTCCGTATACAAGCTGACCATCTCAGCCTCCACAGGCACCATCGCATACGGCTTCTACAATGAAGCCGGCGAATCAGACGGTATCGAGCGAACCGTTGAAGTAACGGGCGCCCTTTCTCTGCCTGCGGTCTGCTTTGGCTTAGAAACGGCTTGTGATGGTTGTACAGATCCAGAATTTGCGGACTTCAACCCGCATGCTGGTGAAGATACCGGTTGCGAATTGGACCCCGTTCAGGGATGCACCTACCCTGCCGCTGAGAACTACGATGCCACTGCCACGGTGGAAGACGGCACATGCGAGTTCATCACAGGCAGTGATTGCCCATCGGACATCAATGGCGATGGCCAGGTTGGCACCCCAGACTTGCTCCTATTCCTCTCTGCCTTTGGTCAGAATTGCGAATAAGGTTAGCATTATTTCAGAGGAAAGGCCGGGATTACTCCCGGCCTTTTTTCATTCCTCACCATCATGTTGAATTAGCCTTCAGTTAGCATTTAGGTAATGTGTATAAAGAGGTGAATACAGATTTTAGCCATCAAACCAAGGAGCATGCGATTCACTTTCACGGCCTTCCTCGTTTTGTCTATCTGCGCCATGAATGCGCAAGGCACCATCCGAGGGAAACTGACGGACGGACAGAATGGAGACGTCCTCATCGGCGCAAACGTGATCATTCAAGACCCTTACAAAGGCGTCATGTGCGACTTGGATGGCAATTACTCCATTGAGAACCTCCCGTTTGGCACCTACGAGGTCACTGGTAGTTTCATCGGTTATACCGCACAAACCGTTCAAGTGACGGTGGCGAATGAGGATGTCATCATTCAAAACTTCACGCTTTTCCCAGCCACATATGTCATCGAAGAGGCTGCCGAGGTAGTTGCCAAGGTGGATAGGTCCCGCGATGTCTACATGGAGAATATCAAAAAGAAGAATGCGGCGAGCCTCGATTACATCTCGAGCCAACAAATCCGGCGGACCGGCGATTCGGACGCAGCGGCAGCCATGCAGCGGGTTCCTGGGGTCTCTACGGTGGGGAATTTCGTGTTTGTCCGTGGGCTTTCGGACCGCTACATCAAGACCACCTTGAACGGAGCAGAAGTACCTTCCATCAACCCGAGGCGAAACACCATTGAAATGGACATCTTCCCCACGAATTTGGTCGATAATTTGGTGGTCGTCAAGTCGCAAACCGCCAATCTGCCTGGGGATTGGTCTGGAGCGTACCTCAACGTCATTACGAAGGATTTTCCGGAAACGTTCAACTTTCGGTACAGCTCCGCGTTGGGCTTCAATGACCAAACGACCTTTCGCGACATCATCAGCAGCCAACGCTCGGGGACAGATTGGCTGGGCATGGACGATGGATTTCGGGAGATGCCGGACATCCTGCAAGGGCTTACCAGTAACGATTGGCCCAACTTAAACATGCCCTGTTTTTACGAAGGCTTGGTTTTTATGGGCTACGGTGATCAACTCTCTGAGCTGGGCATCGATGATTGCAGTGACATTGGTGCAGGCAATCCCATTGGCGGGGTGGTCAACGAGTTGGGCATCACAGTGGACAGCCTCGAGACACACGGCATGGTGCCGCTTAGCGCCGAAAGCAACGCCGTGCTGACGGAAATCGGGCAGTCGTTTACCAAGACATGGGAAAACACAAGGAGAACGGCTCCCATGGACATGAGCCACAGCCTTTCCTTCGGTAACCAGACCAAACTGTTCGGGCGTCCATTGGGCTACATTTTTGGATTCCAATACAAGCGAAATGCGCGCTACTACAGCGGTGGAGAGTATGCCCGCTACCAGTCCGGCAATCCGGAGACCACCAACGAGATGCAGATGCTGAAGCAATTCAGCGATGAAAAAGGCACGGAAACGGTGGCTTGGAATGCGTTGCTGAACCTGAGCTACAAGCTCAACGAGTTCAACAAGTTGTCCTTCATGGCCATGCCCAACATCAACGGCCAAAATTCCTCCCGGTACATGCTCGGGGTGAATCCCATTGATACCGATGAGATGCAGGAGCAGCGCACCCAGCGCTACGAAGAGCGACGACTCAACATTTTCCAGGGCCGAGGAGAGCACTTCCTCCCCGCCAGTGAAGCCAAGCTCGAATGGATCGTGAGTTACAGCTCGGGTCAAATGGAAACGCCTGATCTGAAAGTTTTCTACAACAATTACAGTGAGCGCATCACAGCCATCGATTCCCTTGCAGAATTCACATCCGCCAGCGGCGATGACTTGACGGAAGAGGCCCTCGAACTGATTGTTGAATTGATTGACGACGGCGCCATTCCTGAGAATTGGGCCTCTGATACGGAAGGCACATTGGACGCGCTGCAATCGGAGGGGCTCGACATCGTTGATTTGTTCGTCCCCGTTGACGTAGATACGGTCTACTCCATCAACCAAAGCTTCTACCCTTCTCCCACCAGATACTTCCGACAACTAAACGAAACCAAACTCGACGGCAAGGTGCACTATACTCAGCCACTGGGCGGTAAAGAAAGTGATCTCGGCAAGTTTTCAGCCGGTCTCTCCTGGGTCAAAACCACGCGGGCTCATGAAGAAGCGGTGTTCGGCATGGCCGAACAAGGTGCCTTCTTTGACGGTGACCTCGATGCGTTTTTTGCCGATGAAAACATGGAAATCGTTCGCGGCGAAAATTACGTAGAGACCCTGCTATTGACGGATTTGATTAATACTGACGAGGGCCGCATGGACGTGCTCGGGGCCTACGCAATGACCGATTGGAACATCAGCGAACGCATCAAATTAAACACCGGAGTACGGGTGGAAAAAACCGACATGAGCATCCGTTCCTTGAAGCTCGATATCGCGGAAGACTTGACGCCCGAGGAAATGCTTCGATTGGAAGGTGGACTGAACGAAACCGATTGGATGCCTTCGGCCAATTTGGTTTGGCAACTGGGCGAAATCGACCCCATCAAGTCCACAAACCTGCGGGCATCGTACAGCCGCAGCATTGCGCGACCCGTATTCCGAGAGAAATCACCCTTCCGGGGATTCGACTTCGAAACGCTCGAGGTATTGAAAGGAAATCCTCTGCTCGACGGAACGAAAATCGACAATTTCGACCTGCGCATCGAGCGATACCCCAATTTGGGTGAGGTATTCAGCGCCAGCCTCTTTTTCAAGCGGTTCACGGACCCCATCGAACAAACTTCAGTCTTGGAAGCCGTCAACACGGAATACACCTGGGCCAACGTGCCTTATGCGAATGTTGTCGGCCTGGAATTGGAAACGAAGACCAACCTCGGCAATTACATCGATGGAGCCAGTGCCTGGAACCTCTCAGCAAACCTGACGTTTATCCGCAGCCGCACTGCCATTTTTGAAGAGGAGCTGAACGCCATTCGGAACACCGATCCCATGCACCCGGACACGCGTCCGCTGTTTGGACAAAGCCCCTACATCGTCAACGCAATCGTGACGTACGCCCCGGATTCATCGAATTTCAATGCAACAGTCGCGTTCAACGTTCAAGGTGAAAAGCTCATTTTGACCACCAGTGGCGGCTTGCCGGACATCTACCAGCAACCCACACCGTCGCTCGATTTTCGCATGAGTCAGCAATTGGGCGACCACTTCTCATTGGGCCTACGTGCGCGGAACCTCCTAAATCCTTTGAACCGAAAGACTTACTTGTTCAACGGAGAATTGTACGATTGGCTGTCCTTCACAACCGGTCGTTCCTTCCGCATTTCCCTTGCATACACCATTTAACATGGCATACAATCACACCTTGCTCTTCGCCTCTGTCGCCCTGATCTTCCTCGGAGGCTGCACCAAGTACGACCAAGACGGATCGCTCTTTCACCTTCGGTCGCCGGAAAAAAGACTCTTGGGCACCTGGGAATCCGTCCGCGTCCAAGAGGTGGGGGTCGAAGCCGACACTAACATGACGGAATTGCTGGGATCGAATAACCTGCGCCTGGATGTCGAGTTCCGTGACGACGAAACGGTGACCATCTTCAATGAAGGTGAAGCGCTGACGTATGATGGCACATGGATGTTCAATGAAGATGCCTCTATCCTACTCATGGAGGTCTCCAACATGGAAACGGTTGGCCCCTTTTACTTGGACTCGGCTGGGATGAATCAAAACGTACTGCATCAATCCTATGCGGATGCCCTCATGGTACTCGATACCCTCATTTTCGAAGCGGGGTCGTACGTGGACATCACAGACGATGTGTGGGATATGGCCTTGCAATTGATGAACACATACACCGCCTTTACCTACACGGGAGGTGGTGCATTCTTCGATTTCGAATTCGGTGATGACGTTACGGCCGTTATGGGGGATTTCATTGATGATTTGCTCTCGGAAGGGTTGATTGAATCCAGTGAGGACATTGAAGGCATCATTGCCGGGATGTTGGACGAATATGGTGTGGAGTTGACCTCCGAAGAAGTACCTGCTGAAGTTTCCGGATGGGACGATCCCAATTTGTCCGCGGCGCTTTTCGCTACCTACGGAATATCGGTGGAGGTCTTCATTGGCACCCTCGCAACCGCAGAGAATGATGCCACAATTCTTGCTTACATCGCTGATAATCTTGGGATTACCCTGACAGAAACATTCAATGACCAGCTTAAAGAACTCAGCATTTACTGGAAAATACTCGAGCTCGAATTGGACGATTTACAAGCCTACCAATTCCGAGAATACAATGGAGAAGACATTTACGACTACTCCTACTTGTTGAGGTTTGAACAGGTGAACTGACACGCACTGGCAATTAATAAAGGAGGTTCTGCCTCCTTTTTTATGCCCTTACTCTACCTTTCACTTGTTCGGAGAATCGCTGGCCATGAACGGCAATATCAGCTTCATGTACACGCACTTCAGTCCGTTCCACCATGGCTTGATTCAAAAAAAACTGAACCACAGCATTCAGATGTGGATTCTCAATGTGGAAGACTGCTGCATCAATCTGGCCGCGCACTAAAGCGTGGAGCACCCGCAAGGGCGAACCAATTACCGGCCTTAAAATCGAGTCATTGACCAACTCACGGATGGCCATCGGCACTCCCTGCCAGTCTTCTTCCGTACCGACACCCAATCGCATCGACTTATGATCGGCTTCTTTGTCTGGGACGAGGTGGCTCCGTAAAATGCGGTAATTGGAGCGCAAGACTAACTCTTTGGTTGAGCCATGTAAAACACCAACTTCCCCACCGAGGTAGGCAGCAGCGACCAACGGCTCATTGTTGCTCGAATCATCACAACGATGAAAAGAGCACAAGGCACCAATCGAATATGACTTCAGCCGAGCGTTGAATGGGTTGAGCAAAGGAATCATGCGGAAACAATGTCCATTCCCTTTCAATTGAAAGCAACCGTTTGACCACTCGAACTCACCCTTGATAGCGCCACTAACTTTGCTTTTCATCGTGGCAAGCACCAATTCTTCGATGGGGCGAATGGCAAGTTCCGGATGTGCACTCTCCAGTGCAGACAGAATCGAAGACTGATAACGATCGGCACACTTCGCTCCAACCACCACCGCCTTCCTACACGCATTCTGCACCAGACCAAGATTCATGCACCAATATTAAGCGCATTCCAGCCGTGTAGAATGAAGGGAATGTTTTCTAAAACTTACCAATAATTAAACACCCCCCTACCTCACTGGCGGAAGATGACCTGTTTTTGGCCTTGTGCGTCAATGACCACGCCTTTGAGAAAACTATTCGCAGGCAGCTCACGTCCAGTAAGATCGTATACTCCGCCGCCGAGCCGATTCACGGCGCCCAATTCTACGGAAGAGACATCAGATGCATTCCGCACGTCCATGCAGATAACTCCGGGGCTCACGCCGCAGTCGAAAGTCCCCAAGATGCCGCCTTCCTCGTCCCGAATCTCGACGAGACCATAAGTGGTGTAATCCGTAACCGAACCGTACCAGTATCCGCTCACCGGATCAATGGCCGCACCGTAAAATGCGGGCGCATCGGCTAACCAGGTGCTGGATTCGTCCAGGCCGTTCAACGCAGAAGTGCGCACGGCGTTTTCACCGGTGATTTGGTATTTCAATTCGCCTTGGAACACCGCTGCTGCCAAGCACCCTGCGGTCGCATCAGCGACAACGTGGGTCTGAACAGTTCCTTCTCCAGACATGACCTCGCTCAATGAAGCCGAGCCGTAATCGCGGTTGTTGACTGTGATGATTTGACCGTTCTCTGCAAACAGCCGATTCGGATTTTTGCCCTCTTCTCCCAAGTCGAACTCTGTGTAGGCATCTGTGGTCGCATCCCACTCGCCGATGTAGCCAACTTCATTGCCCCAATCGAAGGCATTGTTTACAGCGATGTACAAAAGGTCGCCGGACCATGCCAAGCCTTCCGTCGCGTAGGCTGGACCGTTGGCCGTGGTCAAATCACCGGCCCACGTCAAATCATCAGCGTGGAACCATTGCAGGTAGGAATCAAGCGGAAGGTTCATCCCGAACTCGTCGACGTCGCCACGCGTAACGTAAATCATGCCATCGCGTTCAGCCAATTGGCGCACGCCTGTGACCTCCGCGGCTGCAAGTAATTCGTAGGAATCGGCGTCGTACTTGAGCAGCTGACCATCGGCAGCGACAAACAACGCTCCATTGACGATGATGGCATCGGAAATGAATCCGGCCTCTTCGATGGACGCTACGGTCTCGTAGACATTAAGGGCAGGGTCGTACACGCCCAGCGTCGGCTGCACCAGCACTTCACCCGTTTGCCAATCGGACCACCCTTCGTTCAGAACGAAGACTTGGTGCAGGTAGACCTGCGCTCCGGCGGCAAACGCCATCCCCAACATTCCGACCAACGCAACTTCCTTTAGGTACTTAATCATGGCTTCGTCATTTTGGACAAAAGTACTCCGGCCACGAAGCGCGTCCAAACAAAACGGGCCACCCTTCAGAAGAAAGGCGGCCCGAAATGTGTGTTTTGTGCTCGATTAGTACGTTGTACCCCAAGCCAGCAAGAAGTCAAGCAAATCTTGCGCTTGGACTTGTCCATCTCCGTTGAAGTCTGGACAAATCTGGTACGTACACGTATCGTCTTCGAGGTTCGCTACTGGGTTGTAGTTGAGTGCTTCTGCATCGGTACATCCCGTCCAGACACAATCGCCGCTATCGACGGTGGCTTCTGGATCGTAGTTGCTCGCCAACGGATACATACAGCCCATCTCGGCGCACACCTCAGCTGGGCTGTCTACAGCGCAGTAGTCAACCGGAGTGTACAAGTCTTCGAGTGGAGTTGCCACAACGTTACACGCCTCCTGGACCCACTCTACACCGCCCCATTCTGGACCGGTCTGACCGTAGGCCAACAAGAAGTCGAGCAAGTCTTGGTTCTGTACCACGCCGTCACCGTTGAAGTCAGCAATTGGTGCGCTTGCACAATCACCACCCGCATTGGCGTAAGCATTGAAGTTGAACGCTGTGTCGTCCATGCAACCTTCGAAGAGGCAAGAACCGTCATCGTCGGTAGCACCCATGGCGTAGTTCGCAGCCGATGCGTACGTACAGCCAGTCACTTCGAACTCATCGCATACGCCGTCACCGTCTACGTCGCTCAAGCAGTTGCCGTCGCAGTCGTATCCCATGTCCGCGAATTCACATGATCCGTCGTCTTCGGTAGCATCGGCATCGTAGTTGCACGCATCTGGATGTGTACATCCGAATACTTCGAACTCATCGCATACACCGTCACCGTCTGAATCGTTCAGGCAGTTGCCGTCGCAATCGTAACCCGCGTCAGCGTAGGAACAAGTTCCGTCGTCGTCCGTAGCATCTGCGTCGTAGTTGCACGCTTCAGCATCGGTACATCCAGCGATTTCGAATTCATCGCACACGCCGTCGCCGTCTGCGTCGTTCAGGCAGTTGCCGTCACAATCGTAGCCTTCTTCAGCGTAAGTGCACGAATCATCGCTGTCCGTTGCGTCAGCGTTGTAGTTGCACGCAGCCTCGTCTTGGCAACCAGCGATTTCGAATTCATCGCATACACCGTCACCGTCCGCGTCGTTCAAGCAGTTGCCGTCGCAGTCGTAGCCTGCTTCAGCGTAGGTGCAAGAACCGTTGTCGTC
>DJYV01000121.1:4028-5152 GCA_002448555.1 Flavobacteriales bacterium UBA6969 | reverse complement strand
ATTTTCGATGAAGTGTCGGTGACAACTGATGTTGTTTACGGTACAAACATTTCGATTTTGCCGGCTCTCTTCAATCAACCGCCTGCGCCGGAAGACCTACTTATGGACGTATACGAGCCTGTGGGAGATACTGAAACGAACCGTCCCGTTTTCATGTTCTTTCACTCGGGCAACTTCTTACCCCAATTCGTGAATCAGGGAACGCAAGGAACACGACAAGACAGCGTTGTAGTTGAAATGTGCGAGAGATATGCTCGGAAGGGATATGTCGCGATTGCGATGGATCATAGATTGGGATGGAACCCTGGAGCGGCGAGTCAGCAGGAAAGGACGACGCAACTTATCCAAGCTGCTTATCGCGGGGTGCAGGATAGTCGAACAGCAGTTCGTTTCTTGCGTAAGTCAGTTGCTGAAGACGGAAATCCGTTTGGTGTGGATGCTGAAAAAATCGCGATGGGAGGCGACGGAACAGGAGGTTACATAACGATGGCAACTTCGACTATTTCGTCATATGATGATATTGTTTTTGATGATAATGGCGACCCCATTTTAAAGTTTTGGTTTGACACAAACGGGGATGGCTCTCTGACCCCAGTTGTAATTGAAGCTATTCATGGTAATCCTGATGGCACAACAGATACACCTCTTTGCATGGCAAATCACGTGGGCTACTCTAGTGAGTTTCATTTTTCAATGAATATGGGTGGCGCAATGGGCGATTTAAATTGGTTAGACGAAGGAGACATGCCTATGGTTAGTTTCCACTGTCCGCATGATCCTTTTGCACCCTACGGAACTTCTATTGTTGTAGTTCCAACAACAGGCGACCCTGTAATCGAAGCCTCCGGTTCTTATGCCGTTCACACCGAGATTAATGGATATGAGACAAATAATAACGCTGTTTTCGCCGAGATCGGTTTAGACGATCCAGCAGTAGCTTTCGGTAATGAGGGAATGGATGGGCTTTATCCTGTCCTTAATAACTACAGTGAAGATGGCACACCTCTTGAGCCGGGTGACTCTTCGCCTTGGCAATGGTGGGATTATGACTATGTCGCAGCGGTAGATGCGGCGAGTGGAACAGATATCGCTGCCACGCAGCTTGCCCTTAACCCAACAATGGG
>DJYV01000121.1:0-3677 GCA_002448555.1 Flavobacteriales bacterium UBA6969 | reverse complement strand
ATGTTTTGGATTGATCAAATTCAAGATTACCTGGCACCGAGGATGGCCGTTGCGTTAGGTGCAGTTGATTTGGGACCTGGCTGTAATGATGAAAATGCATGCAATTACAATGCGCTAGCCACTTCGGACGATGGCAGTTGTCAGTATGCAGAGGAAGGTTACGACTGTGATGGCAATTCATTGACAGTCGCAGGTTGTATGGATGTTATTGCCTGTAATTACAATGGTGAAGCAAATGAAGATGACGGCAGTTGTGACTACAATAGCAGTTCTTCAATACTTACCGGTGCGGGAGAAACTTGGCTTGTTGGATTGACTTTAACCGGAACTGAAAATGAGTCTTTCGCTGCAGATTGTGAAGCAAATGGGGGTGTTAATCCAAATGTTGCTTTGTCAGGAACCTTTCCGGGGTCTGGAGAAGGTGAAGCAATGCACTTTGAAAACATAACAGACCTAACGGATGGACTGCTTGCAGATTTGGTTCCACTGGCATCTTTGGCAGATATTTCATTCTGCGGGGATATCATTCGTTTCGTGAATCCAGCAACAGGTGGTATTGCTATTCTAGTTGAGTCAAATGGTATTTGGATTACTCCTGTTCCGATACTAGGCGCTAGTGCGCTCTGGGTAGCGCCGATGTCAGCATTCAACATGGGCTGCGGTGATCCAACGGCCTGCGGATTCACAGACTTCTGTGATTTGAGCGTGGCGTGTGACTACACCGACACGGATGGCGACAGCGTCTTGGATTGCCAAGAGGTAGTCGGCTGCCAGGATGAGAGTGCAGACAACTACGACGAAAATGCAACCGATGCAGGTGACTGCAACTACAACGGATGCTTGGATCCTGACGCTCAGAACTACGAGCCAGGCGCCAACGTGGACGACGGTTCGTGCACGTACCTCGTTTCGTTCCGTGTGAACATGTCAAACGAAACCGTTTCTACGGCAGGCGTGCACATCGCGGGTAGCTTCCAAGGCTGGGATCCCGGCGCGACCGACGTTCCATACGTGGGATACGGCGTGTATGAAGTGGTCATCCAGTTGCAACAGGGCACCTACGAGTACAAGTTCATCAACGGCGACGCCTGGGGAATGGACGAAAGCGTAGGCGATTGCGGCAACGGCGGCAACCGTGTCATCACCGTTTCAAGTAACATGTTGACTTCGGGCGCATGCTTCAACAGCTGCGACCAGTGCCCCGGTTGCACGGATCCAACGTACGCAGAGTACAACCCATTCAGCGCCTCAGCGGAGGGTTACTGCTTGACGCCAATGGCGATGGGTTGCACGTACGAAGATGCAGACAACTACGACCCAAGCGCTACCACCGATGACGGTTCATGCGATTTCGGTTCAGGCGGCTCTTGCCCCGGTGATTTGAACGGAGATGGTCAAGTAGGTACACCTGACTTGTTACAGTTCTTATCGGCCTTCGGTACTAGCTGCGACGAATAAGTCGAGAAAATCTGAAAGAAAGGGGAGGCCATGTGCCTCCCTTTTTTTGGCCCAGTTGTTGCCCTTCCTCGGGTGAAACTGTGAAATTCTATCAAAAACAAAAGGCTGTTCGGATGCGAGGTCCTTTGTGTTTATCTTTAGGAACGAAAAATTAAAAAGGTTATGAAGCAACTTTTGACAGCATGTGTGCTACTCTTGGGTATGGCGACAGCAGCGGCGCAAGGCCCATCCATCTCTTTGGACAAAGACGTTCACGATTACGGAACCATCACCCAAGGTGCTGATGGCGGATGCCAATTCACGGTGACCAACGACGGCACCGAACCATTGATCATCTCTCGATGCAAAGGATCTTGCGGTTGCACGGTACCCAAGTGCGATAAGGATCCCATCATGCCAGGTGCAACCAGCGTCATCAACGTTCGCTACGACACCAAGCGCATTGGCCCAATTAATAAGAGCGTAACCATCACCTCGAACGCCTCAAACGAGCCGACCAAGGTGATTCGCATCAAAGGCAAGGTAGAAGCAGCCGACGCTGGAAGCACTGGAGGTGCTCCCGTCAAGCCTGCATCTGTTGGTGCGCCTTTGAACAAGCAATAAGCATTTACGGAGCTGCGGTGCAGTTCCCCACCAGACTTTAAGAAGTCGTTCTTCCTCATGGCGGAACGGCTTCTTTTTTATCCGAATTTTGCCCTCAGACAAACGGCGCGTTATAAATGGAGATCCCGACTACTTACGATCCTGGTACCTGCGAAGAGAAGTGGTACGCTTACTGGTTGGAGCACGGCTTTTTCGAAAGCAGACCCGACGACCGCGAGCCCTACACGGTGGTCATTCCCCCGCCGAATGTCACCGGTGTGCTGCACATGGGGCACATGCTCAACAACACCATCCAGGATGTGCTGGTGCGCCGCGCTCGCATGATGGGCAAGAACGCCTGCTGGGTGCCGGGTACGGACCATGCATCCATCGCCACCGAAGCCAAAGTCGTGCGTCGGTTGCGTGAGAAGGGCATCAAGAAGTCGGACCTGTCGAGGGATGAATTCCTCGGACACGCGTGGGACTGGACCCACGAGCACGGAGGCATCATCCTAGAACAATTGAAGAAGCTCGGCGCGAGTTGCGATTGGTCGCGTACCCGCTTCACGATGGATGAAAAATACTACGATGGTGTCATCGACACCTTCATCGACCTCTACGATAAAGGCCTCATCTACCGGGGCGAGCGCATGGTTCACTGGGACCCAGCAGCGCAAACGGCGTTGAGCGATGAAGAAGTCATCCACACCGAAGAGCACGGTAAGCTCTACTACGTCCGGTATGAAGTCGTGGATGCCCCCGGCGAATACCTGACCATCGCCACCACCCGCCCGGAGACCATGCTCGGCGACAGTGGCGTGGCGGTCCATCCGGAGGACCCGCGCTATCTCGACCTGATCGGCGGCCACGCCATCCTGCCCCTGGTCGGCCGCCGTTTGCCAATTGTCGGCGATAGCTACTCCGACCCGGAGAAGGGCTCGGGCGCGGTCAAGATGACGCCGGCCCATGACTTCAACGATTTCGAGGTCGGCCGCCGCCACGATTTGGAGATGATCAACATCTTCGACGCCCAGGCCCGCCTCAACGACAATGTGCCGGAAGCCTATCGTGGGCTCGACCGTTTCGCCGCGCGGGCCAAGGTGGTCGCCGCCATGGAGGCCGAGGGCCTGCTTGAGAAGGTCGAGGAAAACCGCCATGTGGTGCCCCATGGCGACCGCTCCGGCGTGCCGATTGAGCCATGGTTGCTCGACCAATGGTATGTCGACGCCGCCACCCTGGCCGGGCCGGCGATCGCCGCAGTCGAAAGCGGGCGCACCCGGTTTGTGCCGAAATCCTGGGAAAACACCTATTTCGAATGGATGCGGAACATTCAGCCCTGGTGCGTTTCCCGTCAGATCTGGTGGGGGCATCAGATCCCGGCCTGGTACGGACCCGACGGAGAAATTTTCGTGGAGATGACGGAAGAAGAGGCCCAGGCCGTGGCCGATGAGCATTACGGCAAACCCGTCGAGCTAGAACGCGACCCCGACGTGCTCGATACATGGTTCTCGTCCGCGCTTTGGCCGTTTTCGACCCTCGGCTGGCCAGAAGAAACACCCGAGCTTGCGCATCACTATCCGACCAGCGTTCTGGTCACCGGGTTCGATATCATTTTCTTCTGGGTCGCCCGGATGATC
>DJYV01000032.1:1651-4303 GCA_002448555.1 Flavobacteriales bacterium UBA6969 | reverse complement strand
CGACCCAACCACGCGAATACCGCGACGGCGGCCAAGGCAACGGCTGTGGTCAGCGCGAGGCTCCAAGTGCTGAAGACGGTTTCTCGCAGACCGATGGCCTCGGGCAGTGCGGTGGCCCAATCGGCTCCACCCACCAATTCTTGGAGGTGGCCTGCCTCGGCTACTTTGAGCGGGGCCGAACCGCTGAGCCCGCCGTGCCAGACGAGCATGGAGGCGTAACCGGCGGCGCCGATGACGCCGAAGTTCACTTCGCCTTGGCGTCCTTGTTGACGCATCATGTCCATAACGCCGCGCACGAGGATGGCACCGCCTACAAGACCCAGTCCCCAATTCAGCCAACCGAGGGCCATGGCGAGGATTGCGGTTTTGGCAGCGGCCCATCGCGGATTTGAAACGACCCACACAACGGCTTTGTCCAAGCCGCGCCGCACGGGAGGTGCGAGGGCCAGCACGTGGCCCAGCACGAGCATGAACATCGCTTGAAAGCCGAACCGGATCAGCCCCCCGCTCCACATGCCGTTGACCCAGGCGCCCATGACTTCGAGCGGTGTGGCACCGCGTATGGCCAAGGCTCCTGCCACGAGTGTGAGGAGCACAGCGATGGACAGCGGCGTGGGCATGTAGCGCTGGAAGCCGCGGGTGTACCGATTGAGCAGCGATTCAAGCATGGGCAAAAAGGTAGTCCACGCCACCGCTGGTCGCAACCCCTCCGTCAAAATCCCCGTACTATGGAACATGTCCCGCTCGCACACCACGCGCACATTCATCTGGAATTTCCTTCGCAATCCTCGGCGAAATGCGAGTTTGATTCCCAGCAGCCGCTGTGCCAGCCGGGCCATGTTTGAGGGCATCGACCTGAGCCAACAGGCGTACGTTGTGGAGTTGGGGCCGGGAACCGGTTGCTTCACGCGCGAGCTCTACGCGAACGTTCCTCAGACGTGCAAAGTCATCGTCATCGAACTGAATCCCGATTACATCCCGCACTTGCGATCGGCGTACGGAGACCGGTTTGAAATCATTCAAGGCAGCGCTGCGGATTTGGATGCTTATGTGGAAGAACGGGGTTGGCCGCGGATTGATTTGATCTTATCTGGCTTGCCGTTTACCCTTCCCAGCCCGGTAATGCAGCCGTTGATGGCGACCTTGCAAAAGCGCACGGATGCCGGTGCGGTGTACCGGTGGTTTACGTATTTCCCCCGGATGATGGAGCGGCATTACCGCCGGTTTGCCTTCCGTCGGGTGCGTTCGGTATTCCGTAACCTGCCGCCGATGTGGATTTACACGGTCAACTGATCACAGCACCGTGAACCGAACGGTTTTTTGCCCTTCTATCCGGATAAAGTAGCTCCCTGCAGGCAACGTTGGGATGACACAGCCGCGTTGAGCGGGGGTTTGTGCAACGGTTTTCCCCAGTGCGTCTTGCCACAGCATGGTGCCGGTGCCGTGGCACGCAATCTCTTCTCCAGGACGCCCGAAATTTGGGGCAATCAGCGCAGAGGTGGCTCCAGCCGTTGCCACATCCGCCGTGCAATCCAGCGCTTCTTCCCCAGCTGCAAACACATCCTCTTCCAAGGTGTAGAACGCGGAGTTGTTTCCAAAACTGTACCCGTTCCAGGCGCCGTTGGTCAAGAAGATGACGCCGTCCTTGGTAACGGGGTCGAAGTACCAATCGCTGATCAGCCCGTACGCCTCGCCCGGGTGCCCGTACATCTGCAATTCCGGGAAGACGATGTCGCCCATGGCGGTGTTCGTGACCCGTTGGATCCCCAGCCCCCAGCTGTTGAACAGGTTGTAGTAATTGTTGCCGTTGCTGCCGTCATAGGTCCAGTGCTCGGTGAGCATGGCCTCCACGGTTTCGGGGGCCAGCACCGCGTTGCCATGCGAGGCAACGCCGCCGTTGAATAGGACCGCCATCAATTCATAGAGTTCCGCCGCACTCGAGCGCAGCCCGCCTTGTGGGGCGAATCGCGAACCGTTGCTACCGGGGGTGTATGCGGCCAGTTCAGGTGAGCCGGGACTCACGCCGTTAAATTGATCGGCTTGAGCCACCCATCCGCCCTGGTTGCGGTAGAGCGCGGCCAGGTTTTCAATCCCTTCCAGCGCTCCGACATCGTACGAACAACCGAGTCCCATGGGTTGGAAAATCAGCTCGTCTATGAGCACATCGAACCGCAGTCCGGCTGCTGCTTCCATGACCGTGGCGACCAAGCCAAAATTCAGGTTGCTGTAAGCGAAATGGGTGCCGGGAGCCTCTGTGCGGTACATGTTTGAGGTGTACCACGTTCCGGTGGGTTCCAGCAATTCACCGAGCGAAGGCAGGTTGTTCGTACTTTGGTAGGTTGCCGTTAGAAACGGGCTGTAGCCGTAGCCGTCTTGCACGCTAGAGGTGTGGCTGAGCAGCATTCGAAGCGTGATCGTGGCATCTGGATGGTTGGGGTTGCTGACATCAAACGGCAGGTACTCCGAGATGTCGAGGTCAAGGTCGAGCACTGACGATTCCACGAGTTTCATGCACCCCATGGCGGTGACGCTTTTGGAAATGGAAGCGATGCGATAGCGCGTCGCTTCATCAACCGGCCAGTCGTTCTCGTAATTCCGGAGCCCACCGTAATACGCTTCCCCGATTTCCCCATCGCAAATAACAAGGGCCGA
>DJYV01000032.1:0-1316 GCA_002448555.1 Flavobacteriales bacterium UBA6969 | reverse complement strand
ATGCCCATCACTCCGTGCGTTTCCATGGCTTCGTCCATGGCCTCGGAAAAGGTTTGCGCAGCGCAGCTGTTCAAGAAAAAGGAAGCAATTAGAAGAAGGCGTGTTTTCATGGAGCGAGGGATTAACGGACCAACGTGAAGTGGCCGTGGTAGGTGGATTAGGAATGAAACAACATACCCCATGCCATCGAATTCTCCGAACAAGATAGGAAGTCAGTTCGATTCACCCTTTTCACAAAAGTCGTATTTTGCCTCATGCTGAGGCTGTCCACCCTGTTGATTTTGGTCGCTTTCGCCTTCCCGGAGGAAGGAGGAGCGAAGCACTGGATCCACGTGGATTCGGACGCCCCGAAATCGGAAAAAATAGCGCTGCTCATCTTGAATGGATTCGGCGGGTCGCGCGGGGGATGCAAGGCTCAGATGGCGTTTTGGGAGGATTCCGGTATGGACGTGTACATCGCGGATGTGCTGCTGAGAAAATCCCTTGCGGCGAGCACCGAAGCCTTGGCGGACTTTGTCGAGGAGTACGATTTGGCGGAATACGGTGAAATCAAAGCCATCTGCTACATCGCCGGTGCCTACCTTCTGCACACGCAGGTGCTGGCGACGCCGATGCCCAACTTGACGGCCATCGTGTACGACCGGAGCCCAACTCAAGAGCGCGCACCGGCAGCCGCGATGGAGCGAATCCCCAAGCTCGGCATGCTGAAGTTAGGACGGGTACTGCGGGACCTCAGCGAGGTCGACTGGCCACCCGTTCCCACCGGTGAGCACCTCCACAAAGGCCTCATTATCGAAAACCGCGCGACTCCGCTGATGCGGTTTTTACAGGCAGAGGCCAAGGCGATGGGGCCGTTGGTGTACGACTGGCGTGTCATCGATTCTACCGCGCACGATGCCTTTCACGTGGCCTTGGACCACGACATGATGTACGTTCGATGGGATGTGCTTGGCGAGCCGATGCGGTACTTCTTCGAACACGGCCAATTCCCAGAAGGCCTGCCCCGCAAACGCATCCATTATCGGCCTTTTGATGCCCAATACCCCGTGCCTGAATGAACGTGCCGACCACATATGATCTGAAGCCGGCGTTTCAGCGGATGTTGACGCCCTTGATGCAGCGGCTGCGCAACGCGGGCGTGACGCCGAATGCACTGACTTGGCTGGCTATCGTGTTGTCGGGTGGACTCGGCTACGCGTTTGTGCTTGGCCTTACGAACCGGTACTGGTTTTTTGCGGTAGCTGGTGGATTGCTCGTGCGGATGGCCTTGAACGCATTGGATGGCATGATGGCCCGCACCTTCAACCTGACCTCCA
>DJYV01000062.1 GCA_002448555.1 Flavobacteriales bacterium UBA6969 | reverse complement strand
ATTCGGGTCCGTGAGTTTTCGGATGACGCTGCTGCCCACGCGCATTTCCGCGAATCAATCCCCGGTTTTGTCAAAGCCCTCCGCGACCACCTGCGACCGCGTCAGCCCGGCGATCCCGCAGCGCCCGCCGCCACGGAATTCGCTGCGGCCGCGCATGTTCCCAATGCGTGGGCGCAACGCATGGAACGCCAAGCCTACGCCATGCTGAAGGCCGGCGACCTCACGGAACAGCAGCACTGGCTCGTCGCACAAAACTTCGAGCGCATGGTCGACATCCTCGGCGCCTGCGAGCGCATCCTCAAAACGCCCGTGCCTTACAGCTATAGCATGTTCCTCAAGAAGTTCATCTTCCTTTATGTGGTCACTTTGCCCATCGGCTTCGTGGCAACGTTTGGGTGGTGGAGCGTGCCGGTGGTGATGTTGGTCTTTTACATTCTCGTCAGCGTGGAGCTCATCGCGGAAGAAATCGAAGATCCGTTTGGGGTGGATGAAAACGATTTGCCGTTGGACGGGCTGTGCGACACCATCCAAGGCAACGTGGAAGAAATTCTGGGCCGCACCTAACCCTCCCTTAACCCCATTTGCCATGAAAACCATCGACCTCAACGAGAAATACGCGCTGATCAATGCCCAATGGACCCCGCACGTGGTGGCGGAACTCAATGGCCAACAGGTCAAGCTGGCCAAAATCGAAGGGGAGTTCGTGTGGCATACGCACGATGAGGAAGACGAAATGTTCTACGTCGTGCAGGGGGCGCTGGAAATGCGTTTTCGCGATTCCGTGCAGCACGTTGGCCCGGGACAAATGATCGTGGTCCCAGCCGGCGTTGAGCATTGTCCGGTAGCGGCACCGGACACGTGGATCATGCTCGTGGAGCCGGCGTCGACGGACCATACCGGTGGGGTGGACACTCCGTTCCGTGTTAATCGCTGCGCGCACATTTGATGCCACAAAAAAAGGCCGCACGAGGCGGCCTTTCTGCTTCAGGGTGTAGGGGCTCATTCACACGCGCCACAGGCATTGAAGCAAACGGCGGGGAATTCCGTGTCTGATTCAACTTGTGCCAAGCGGTTGGTGTAAACGCCAGTGGTCTTGGTGCAAGCTGTACCGGCTTCGAACATTTCCTGCAGGTCTGCGCCGCCGTCCAAGGTGAACTTGTATTCCATTTCGCCTTCAGTGGCTTGAACTGTTGCCGTGTAGACATCGTCGCCGTCTTCATCGGTCATCTCGTTGCACGAGGCACACCAACCGTTGAAGAATCCGTAGACGTTGACGCTGCTGTACTCGCCTTCATACCCGTTCATGTCGACTGAAAGGGTGACGGAGCGGTTTACACCGCTGCGTTCTTCGTGGGTGTAAATCTTCGCGTAGCGAATCTTACCGTCTTCGATGTGCACGTTGGCATGTCGGTCCATGAACGTCGTCGTGTCCCCTTGAATGGACGTGAAGTCGTAGCCCGCGATGAGCCAGTTGCTATTGTCCGGCGTGCCGTCCTCTTCATGGTACTGAATTGGAACGCACCAGATGGCGTTCATCGAAACATCGGCTGCCTCAAACCAGTTGCCGATTCGCTGCTCAAAGGCGGCGATGCCGTCAATCTGTTCAGTCGGACTCAGCTCGATGTAAATCGAATCGTGCGCAAGGGCCAAGAGCCCGTCGAGGTTTTCGGCATCGAAATGAGACGTCCATTGCTGCCAAATCTCAGCTGCTGCCGCATTGCCGATGTTCCAGACATCCGCGCGTCCCCAGACGTAACCGGCATTTTCTTTGCCGGCGGGAGCGTCACGATCGCCAGGAGCAGCGCAGCCGATGAACAGCATGGCCGAAACGCTCACGGCAAGGGAGAGCTGTTGAATGAAATGCTTCATCACTTTCCTTTGAGGTAGGCAAACAACGCCAAGGCGAACGCAACCACGTCGGGAGCTGCCATTTCTGCACTGAATTGGATGGCGTCTTGGTTGTTGAACACCCCGAAGAACACACCGAGCAACACGCCCGTTGCGATGACGTAGGCCAACAGGATTTGCTTGGCTGTTTCGATGGCGGCCGAGCGGGCGAAGATGAGCATTAAGCCGATCATGAGGAGCGCCGGAGCGAGGCCGTAATGGAACATCGTGCCCATTTCGAGTATTTCGGGGGAGGCAGCGGCCTTTTCGGCGCCGACAAGTGTTTCACCCATGGTGTCGGGCATGATGAGCATGAGAAGGCCCATCAGCGCGTTGTAGGCGCCTAGGATGGTGAGTGCAAGTTTTGTTTTCATATGAAAAAGGGTTTTTGAGTTTTATGTCTTGGTTACGCCGCCTTTGGTGATCATCCCGATACGCATGAGCATGATGACCGCTAAAATGCCGTGGAAGACAGCGAGGATTTGTGGCAGGCCTTCGACAGCGAGCACGAGCCAAACCGCTGTGGCGTTGATGAGCAGGACGGTTGTGGTCACGCGCAGGGCGAGGGTTTTGACCGCTTCGTCTGAAAAGTTCACCTCTTCGGGCACCACCGGGTACATGAGAATCGTCTGGCAAGCGAACATGCCGATGGAGATGATCTCCAGTGCACCGCCTTCTCCCGAGAGCATTCCGAGGAGGTTGAAGGTCATGACCATGCCCCCGAAGAGGAAATAGCCCAAGCGGGCATAGAGCCCTTTTTTCGTGGCCACGCCAACAACAGCGAGCAACGTGAAAATTCCGGCGAGGACCACCGGGATTAACATTTCATTTTCCATGAAATAGGTTTTGTGCCTTTCGGCAGGGTTAGTGACTACAAAATAGGATGTGATGGTGGGTGCGCGGACGGCTTGTGCAAGACCTGTTAACATTTCAATGTGACTTGCATCACAACCCGGCTTTAATGCTCCGCTGAAAGGGATTAACTTGACCACATGAAAAATTCCCTTACTTCCATTTGTGGCGCTATTGTAGCGACTGCCGTTGTCCTTTTCTCATGCGGCAAGCCGGCTTCAGACGCTTCGGCTAAGTTTGAGGCCAACTCGGCGACCATTGCACAGGTCTTTGCGGATTTCGAGGCTGAGAGCGACGATTTTTTCACGCACTTCAATGCCGAGGCAGTGTGGCGCGGAACCGGGTTGAATGCGCCGGACACCATCACCTTGGAGCAAGTCACGGCCAAATACAAAGCGGCGTGGTCCAAGTACGATTACGAATTGGTATCACCCACGAATTTCCTTCCGGGCGTCAATCCCCAAACCAAAGCCGTTGATGGATCGGTGCGCGGATACTTTGAGTGGAACATCAGCAAAGCCGCCACGGACTCCACAGAAGCGAAGTCCGTTCGGGTCAAGGTCTACGAGTCCTTTGATTTCAATCCGGACGGGGAAATCATGTACACCCAGGTGTACGGCAACCTGGCTGCCGGCTACGCGTACCTCGACGAATAAGCCCGCCTCCCTTCAACAGGTTCTTGAGGGAAACCGTCCGCCGTGCACCGCGTTCATCGGCCGCTGCGGCGGTATTTTTCCCGCATGAAAGCACTGAATGACTGGGGGCTATTGGCCCTGCGCATTGGCACAGCTGGGCTGATGTTGCCGCACGGTTGGCAGAAGGCAAACCGCCTCATTGAGGGGCTAGCCGCAGGCGAAGTGAAGTTCTACAACTGGTTGGGCATTGGCGAGACGCCTTCCCTAATCCTGACGGTTATCGGTGAGTTGGTCGCACCTGTTTTGGTGCTCATTGGTTGGAAAAGCCGGTGGGGCGCTGCGCTCATGGCCATTACCATGGGGGTGGCGGCATTCATGGTGCATTGGGAGGATCCCCTGTCCGACAAGGAGCACGCGTTGCTCTTCTTTTTCCCAGCGCTCGCCTTGGTGTTGACCGGGCCTGGAAAGTGGAGCATTGACCGGAAATAACAGAGTTACTGCTTGATGACGCGAACCGCTGGCAACCACTCGCCGGTGCGTTGGGATTGCACCCGCAAGATGTAGGTGCCGGAGGCCCAATGGCCGACGTCGAGGGATACGCCGGAATGCACGGAATTGGTTTCAACCAAGACACCGTTCATGGTTACGACTTGCAGATTAAATGCCCCTAACCCCGTAGGCAAATTAAACGTCAATGCGGACGTCGCGGGATTGGGGTACACCGTCCAGCGTTCCGCAGCGGATGATACGGATTCAAGCACTTCGACAACGAGCCAATCGTCGCTGATCACCCCGGGGCAATCTTCGAAATCCGTGACCGACACCGCGTACAATCCGGGCCATGTGGTTTGGTATTCCGCTGCTGTAGCGTCGGGAATGGGCTCGCCGTCGAGCCACCACTGGTAGTGAGCGTACGGCAGCTCTACCGACAACAATCCGTTTTCATCTTCCTCAATCCACGGTGTGTTGAGCGGCCAGCACACCAATGCGGAATCACTCACCCATGGGCATCCGAACGGATCCCACGCTTCGGCGGTATACCAGCCGCTGGCATCGGTCGGCCAGTTTATAGCACCGGTCAAGGGGTCGGATGATTCGCCATTGAAGGTCCACACAAAATCCCAATCTGACACGTCAAAATCAAAACTGGCGCCCACCACTTCAGGCAGTTCACCCAAACTGAGGCCAAGCGCGAATGAGGCATCTGGTGAACAGTAGAGCAGGCTGTCGCTAGTGCCTGTGCAGCCGGCAGCGGAGGCAGCGAGGACGTGGTACCAGCCATTTTGTTGCGGAACAAACACCGAATCCACTCCAGCGGCCACCAAGCTGTCGCCCCAGAACCAATCGTAGGCGATGAGATCCTCCCCCAGGGCCACGAGGGTGTCAACTGTTGCGTTCCACTCAATGCCAACGGCAGGAGGGCCGTTGACCACGACTTGGGAGGTGTCAGTCGTACTTATGGCGGTTTGAAGCAAGATGGTGAGGGACCCGTAGCTGGGGTCGGCGTTGATGTCCATGGTCCCCGGCCCCGCTGGCGTAAACGTCATAGCGCCGAGGTAGTCGTCCTCGGGGAAGAGGTCTTCGTCCCAGAAGGTGACCGTGTACGGCGGATTGGACAAAATGAGGTTGATGCCTGACCAGGTGTTGGAATACGTATTGTCGACAACCCCTGAGGTGTATACGTTGCCGCCGCCGGCGTCACTGATGACAAAATAGGGGTCAGGCGAGGGCGACCAGCCGTCGTCCCATCCTCCTCCTGCCGTCGTGCTGAGGCTGATCTGGGACAGCACCTGATCAGAAATCGTCGTCGTGAGCGTCACATTGTAGTTTCCCGGGCCGGCGAACAAGACGCTATCAACCGTAGCTGTTGAGCTCGTGGTTCCGTTGCCAAAATCCCAGCTGTATGCGTTGATTTGGTTGGCGTTGCCCGACAGGGACGCTTCGAAACTGGCGATGAGGGAGTCGCAGCCGGTGGGAGGTGAAAAACTGAATGACGCATTTCCGCTTTCCCCCGCTTCGACGGTCAATTGGTACGGGAATGAATCCGTCACCACTTGCTCGATGCCAAAGGCCGAAGCCACCGCGGAGATGTTGATGACCATCTCGAACGAGCCCGCCAACAGAGGACTGCCGCAGATGTTGGCGCATCCGAGGGTTTGCCCGCCGGTCGGGTAATACACGGCGTCGTCATCGTCCAGTTCGACTTGCATGCCCAAGGGGACGCCGGTGATCGCCGTGACCGTTACGCTGTTCAAGTCGGCCGTGATCCCCGACCCGGGATCCACAACCTGTGCAGGCATGAAGAAGGTGATGGTTTCTTCATAAAACTCCCCGACGACTCCGGCGGGCAGCGAAGCTGGACAGAGGATGGGAAAGCCATCTTCCGAACTGCACGTGGGGTCTGCATCGCACGCGCTGCATTGGCCAAAAGCCGGCTTGGAAGCGAGGAGAATTCCTATACCAAGGCTGATGCAAAGGAGGGAGCGAACGGGTAACATCTGCCCAATGTATTACTTTTCCGAAAACCACGGCGCCATGAAGCCCTTCCTCACCATCCCCCTCGTCTTTGCCCTTGCGTTGTGTTCGCCCATGAACGCCCAGGTCATCCCATTGGCTGATATTCAAGGTCAAACTGACCTCTAACCCTATAAAAATCAATTGGTTACTGTTTCGGGAAAGGTCACGGAAGCGTTTGGTGATACGTGGTATTTGCAAGACGATTACGGCGCTTGGAGCGGGTTGTATGTGGTGGGGCCGGACGTTGTGATTCCTGCGAATATCCCGTACTGGAATACCGATCGCCAGCCCGAGGTGGGCGACGTGTTGGAACTCATAAATTGAAGGTGCGGTACCCCCGCACATCCCAATAGAGAAGGCCCGCATTTAGCGGGCCTTTTTTATGGTCAAAATATGATCAGCAGTAGCGCGACGCCCGCGAGGGATCCGCTCGCTGTTACCGGCTCCTCAGCACTCCTCCCCAAACGCGGCGAGCAAGAGCAGGATGTCTCCGACGCTAACCACACCGTCTCCGTCGATGTCCGCCCCGGTGCAATCCGATGTGCAACCAAAGTCCGAGAGCAGGAGAAGCACATCTGAGACTTCGACGGTGCCGTTTCCGTTGATGTCCTCGGGGCAGCTGAGCGGGTTGCCGTCGCAGTCAAAGCCATCCGCTGCATATTCGCAGGCAGCTGGATCGGTGGCGTTGGGGTCGTAATTGCAACCCAGTTCGTCTTGACAGCCGGCCACTTCGTCCGCATCGCACACGCCGTCGTTATCGCTGTCGCCGTCGACGACGCTTCCGGAGCCGTCGGTGGCCCCGCTGCAGGAATCGCAGCCGGAGGCGTAGACGCAGGAACCGTTGTCGTCTGTCGCAGCGGCGTTGTAATTGCACGCCGAATCATCCATGCATCCTTCAACGTCGGGCCCGTCGATTCCGGGACAGAGCCCGTCGAGCGTTAGCGTCCCTGTCCAAGACGCTGTAGCCGTAGTGTTCGTCCACCCGTTGCTCAATTCGATGGACCAATTCCCGGCCCCGGTTAAGCCGAAGCTGGACAGGTCGACTGTGGCCGAGTACGTTCCAGCGGCTTCGGTGCTCCACGCCGCAGGCCATCCCCCGGCGTCGGTGTACTCGTACGTCATGTTGTACCCACCGACTTCGATGCATGTGCCATTGGGATCGCAGAGTCCGAGGAGCAAGTCACCGGCCCAGCTGCCTCCAGATACGTCGGAATATTCCAGTTCGATGGAAAGCGACGAGACCACATCAGTAGCCGTTGCTTCAATGGTTTCCGATATGCCCACACCGGTACCTGCATCTAGGATTTCGAAAGGGAAATCAAGCGAACAATCGCACGGGAAACCTTCCGGAGGGAAGACACACGATCCGTCATTCTGGGTAGCATTGGGATCGTAGTTACATGCCGTCGAATCGATACAGCCCAAGCAACTGTAGTCGCAGGAGCCGTCATCATTGGCTGCCGTGTCGTCGTAGTTACACGCGTTCGGGTCGGTGCAGCCGCAGTCCGCTTCACACAGAACTTGGCAAGCCGTGACCGCGTTATTGAGCAGGTTCTGTAGGCTGGACGTCACGTAGTTTTCCATGCGCGTGACCTGGCCCGCTGAGAACATGAACAGGCATGCGTCATCGCAGTAGTCCATGTATGAGGGCCACAGCACGGGATCTGTACAGTTCACGATGGTCTGTCCAGAGGGACAACCATAAATTGGCTCGCTCGTCACGGGTGTGTCGGCAACGTTGTCGTTGCTGGAACAACCGCCATTGGCCCATGGGTGGTTCAGCAGCAGATAATGCCCCACCTCGTGGGTAATCGTGCGTCCAAGATCGTATGTGCCGTATAGCGAATTGCCACCGCAAGAAATGCTTGAAAAAGCCTGTGGGTGACACGTTACACCGTCACCGTTTCCGCTGCCGCCGAGGGGCGAATAGCCCAGCGGTCCGATGTCGCGAACCCATATATTCATGTACCCGGACCAGGCCGAATTGAAATCGCCGGTGGTCTGGTCAATGGTGACAGCGTAGTCACCGTCGACCAATCCGAAGCCCGCCGGGTGGTCGGTTGTGGCAAGGCAGAATTGAATGCACGATTCTGCGTTGCTAATATTTGGCCAGATTGAAGGTTGCTGGTTGTACCATTCGGAGATATCCGCATTGGTTGCGGAGAAGTCCTCGTTCAAGATTTCGATTTGATCAAGGGCCATGTCAATGGCGCAGGCCTCCAGAATTCCTGTATTCTGGAAGTGCACTGCAACAGGAATGATTAACGGTGTGGCGCAATCCATCGCCTCACTCTGAGACACCTGATTCACAGCGTTGATTTTCGCTTGAAATGCTTGGGCGTAGCTTGCCAATCCCATCATGTGCGTGTGTACAGAATCTGTTGCGCACGAACGTTGGGCCCACACCGGGGCTGTAGATAGGCAAACAGCCAAAAAGAGGAGGAAGCAGTTTCGCATGGCAAAAGATGATTTGGATTGACACAACCGTATGACAATCAATGTATTAAAAATTCACCGGTTTACCTAATGCGCGGCCGCGTGCTCCCCAGAAAAGGCAGCGCTGGCTAAGCCCAGCTTTCTTGGCGTCCGAGTCGCCAAAGCATGCGTGCGTGCAGTGCCAAGGCACTGGCGAAGGTGGTGGAGGAACGGTAGGGAAGCCCGAACTCTTCTGCCGTTTTCTTCACTATGGGCGCAAGCGCACGGAAGTGAATGTGACAAACGTTGGGAAATAGGTGGTGTTCAATCTGGTGATTGAGGCCGCCACACAGCCAAGTAAATATCCGCGACCCGGTGCCGAAGTTGGCCGTGGACTTGAGCTGGTGTGAAAACGTGTCGTCTTCCATTTTGCTTCCTGCCTCTGCCTGGGCGAATTGCACGTCTTCAAGGACGTGTGCGGGCTGGAAAATGCACGCCAACGTCATGCCGGTGACGGCGTGCATCACCGTCCATCCCGCCAGGATCATCCAAAACGACATGCCGCTGAAGATGAGCGGCAAGCCGATGATGTAGCCGAAGTACAGCACTTTGGATACAATCATCTCCCGCGCCAATTGCGGTACGGAGGAGCCGGAGGATTTAATGAGGCCCTTCTTTCGGTACCGCGCCAGCGCCATCCAGTCTTTGGCCGTCATCCAGAAAATGGTCATGATTCCGTAGAAGAACCAGGCGTAGATAAACTGCAGTTTATGCACCTTTTTGAGCGGACGTTCTGGGCTGAACCGCAGGATGCCCGGAGTATCGATGTCCTCGTCCAAGCCGTCGATGTTGGTGAAGCTGTGGTGCAAAACGTTGTGCTGGATTTTCCACATGGCCGAACTACCACCGACCAAGTCGAGGACCTTGCCAATGATCGAATTCACGCGCTTTTTGGAGCTGAAGGCGCCGTGGTTGGCGTCGTGCATGACGTTCAAACCGATGCCGGCGAGACCGAACCCCATGACCACCTCCGCGACCCAGAAACCCCAACCTGCGCCGGTGGCACCGAAGGTAATCAGCCCCCACGGAACAAAAAACGTGGCCAACATCACGGCGGTTTTGAGGTACATGCGCCAGTCGCCTTGGCGGGATTTTCCGGTTTCCTTGAAATACGCGTCAACACGCGCTCGGAGGGCTTTGCTGAAATCGGTTTGGGTCCGATTGAAGCGAACGATTGGAATTTGCATGAGCAGGTTTGAAAGGACGAATATAGACGGTCGGGTTCTATGAAAACAGCACTAGGTCCGTGGGTGTTCACATTTAAACGTGATGAAAGAGAATGTTGTATCTTCGTTGTCCCCTTTTCGGGCATTTAGCTCAGTTGGTTAGAGCGCTACCTTGACATGGTAGAGGTCACTGGTTCGAATCCAGTATTGCCCACCACTTCGGAACCCCCCGTCAGTCTCTGGACAGGCGGGGGATTTTCGTTACTGCGAGAAACCGTATTTTGCACCCAACTGCCTGCGCAATGACCGCGGCCGGACTTCGCTAACCCTTACTGACATGACGGCTCAATTTGCCCTCACGGACTACATCATTTTCGTTGTTTACGCGGCGCTGATCCTCGGCGTGGGGCTTTACGTTTCCCGCAGCAAGGACGGCAAGGAGAAGAGCGCGGAAGATTATTTCCTCGCGAGCAAATCGCTCCCATGGTGGGCCATCGGGGCTTCGCTGATCGCCGCGAATATCTCCGCTGAACAGTTCATCGGGATGTCCGGCTCGGGCTTCAGCTTGGGACTGGCCATCGCCTCGTACGAATGGATGGCAGCGTTGACTTTGTTGATTGTCGGAAAGTACTTCCTCCCCATTTTCATCGAGAAGGGCCTGTACACCATTCCGGAGTTTGTCGAGAAACGCTACTCCACCCAACTCAAAACCATCCTCGCGGTTTTCTGGATTGCGCTCTATGTCTTCGTCAACCTCGCTTCCGTGCTGTACCTCGGCTCCCTGGCGTTGGAGACCATCATGGGGATTCCGATGATTTATGGTGTCTTGGGCTTGGCATTGTTCGCCGTCGCCTATTCGCTGTACGGTGGCCTTTCGGCCGTCTCGTGGACGGATGTCATCCAGGTCGTTTTCCTCATCCTTGGGGGGATGGTCACCACGTACCTCGCGCTCGACACTGTTTCCGGCGGGCAGGGCATGTGGGCCGGCTTCCAGACCATCTATGAAGCAGCGCCGGACAAATTTGCCATGATCCTCGACAAGTCCCATCCGGAGTACAACAACCTCCCGGGCATCGGTGTCTTGGTCGGCGGGATGTGGGTGGCCAACGTGTACTACTGGGGCTTCAACCAGTACATCATCCAGCGGACGCTGGCGGCCAAATCCCTAAACGAAGCGCAGAACGGCATCCTCTTCGCTGCCGGCCTCAAACTCATCCTTCCCCTCATCGTGGTTATCCCCGGCATCGCGGCCTATGTCATGATCGAGGACCCGGCCATCATGGCCAGCTTGGGGGAGGCGGGCCAACTCAACATGCCGTCCACTGCCCAAGCTGACAAGGCGTACCCTTGGTTGCTGCAATTTTTGCCCACCGGGCTGAAGGGCCTCGCGTTTGCAGCGCTTGCTGCCGCCATCGTTTCGTCGTTGGCGTCCATGCTCAACTCGACGTCCACGATTTTCACCATGGACATTTACAAGCAGTACATCAACCCCGAAGCGGGCGACCGAGCGACGGTGCGCACGGGACGGATTGCGGCGGTCGTGGCCTTGGCCATTGCATGCGTCATGGCACCACTCCTTGGGGGCATCGATCAAGCCTTCCAATTCATTCAGGAATACACCGGCGTAGTGAGTCCGGGCATCTTGGCGGTGTTCTTGCTCGGGTTGTTCTGGAAAAAAACCACCAATCGCGGCGCAATCGTCGGTGCGCTCGCTTCGATTCCCATCGCCATGTACTTCAAGGTGGCGCCCAAAGGCTGGTCCGATAGCGGGATGTTCTTGGATTTGCCGTTCCTCGATCAGATGGGCTACACCACGTTGCTGACCATGGTGGTCATCGCGGGGGTAAGTTGGAGCGAAGGCCAAGGGGCCGATGATGCAAAGGGCATCGCCATTTCGAAGCGCACCTTCAAGACCGGCCCGGTCTTCAACGTGGGCGCGTTCGCGGTGATGGTGGTTTTGGTGGCGCTTTACGGGCTGTTCTGGAGCTGAGCTGAGGCGTTCAGCGCTTGATAGGCTGCGCCCAGCGGGCTCCGTTTGGCGACTCGACGCTGACAATGGCGTGCGGCGGCAACGCACTGTTGCCGACCCAGACAGATTCGTGCCCGTCGTAAATCCCCGATGCAATCAATCGTCCGGTGATGTCCCACACGGACCACCGGGCGTTGGACCACCCCTCCGTGAGGTGGATGCGGATGCCGTCGGCTTCGTTCACGACCTGTGGTTCGGTCTGCGCAAAGCAGATGACAATCGAGGGCTCACTTACAGTGCCGGTCATGTAATGCACGGTGCCGCTGGAGCTGTGTTGCCAAGCGATGTGCAAAATGGGTTCTTCGGCGTCGCCCGTGGAGAAGGCCAAGGCCGGGCGCCGGTGCTGACCGGTCCAGCCTTCGGTGAGGTTTTGGGCTACGTCGGTGAAGTTCCAGTCGTTGCCCTGGCTCAGGGTGAGTTGAATGTCGTAGCCTCCGGTGTTTTGTTCCCACGCCAGGGCCACGAGCGGCTCGTCGCTTCCATTCCATTGCGCCAGTATGGGTACGTTTTGGGTGGCGTTTTCGAATTGCGACACGGTAACTGACTCCGTCAATTCCCACGCTCCGGCGCCCCCGTCAGCGGCTAAGTCTACTTGCGATACGTACACCCGCGATTGTCCGGAGGCACCTGCTGCGGACATGAAGGAAACGAGGTACTTGCTGTCTCCGACTGGTCCCGTGACGGTTGCGCCGCTTTCTGGGCAGCTGCTGATCATCCAATCCAAGGGATCCACGTCGATGGCGGCATCCCAATCCGCGCCGTCACTCGAGCTCATGAGCCAAAAATCACGCAGGTTGTTGTTGTTGTTGCGGACGAGGTCGTAGTACCGGCCCTCGGCCCAAAACGGCAGCGAAGGGCAGCACTCGCAAACCGCATTTCCATCGGCGTTCGCGCTGGCATTGACCGCGTCAAGCCACGTGGCGCCGCCGTCTGGTGAACGCAGGATCCCTTCGTAGACCGTGGCGGGGTTGTTGCCCAATTTGACCCCGGCAAACGGATTGCCCAGGTCGTCAATGGCTACGCACGGCATGAAGTGGTCTTCGGTGGCGTTCGGTACCATGGCCACTGGTTCGCTCCAGGTTGTACCGCCGTCGGTGGAATGCACGCTGCGCGCACCGGTCGCCCATTGCCCAGCGAGTTGGTACGTCAGCACCAAATAATCGCCTTGGCTTGCCAGCCGTGGACCTTCCGCATCCGACATGAACACGTTTTCGTCGGGGTCGATTTCGGTGGGTTCCGCGAAGCCATCAACGGTCACATCCCATTTAGTGACGTAGAGGTGGCCATTAGTGCCGAAGGCAATGACGGGTTCACCCGCGGCGTTCATGGCCATACGAATGGCCTTATTTCCATAGGAATTGGGAGCGATTTCGATCGGTTCTCCGGCGGGGAGAAAAACGAGTCCTTGGGCGTGGAGGCCGGCTGTGAATGCCATGCAGGCGAAGCACAATCCGGTGAAAACGTTATTTGGATTCATTCTGAATACCGTGTTTGAGGGATACGGAGGAAAGGTACGACGAAGTACCTTTGTGCTATGAAAGCCAAGCGTCTTTCCGAAATGAAGCCCCGCGAAAAGGGGGTGATTGGGCACATCGAATGCCCGGAAGCGGCCATGGCGTTGGTGGAGATGGGATGCTGCCCCGGTGAGGAGGTGACCGTAGCGCACGTGGCGCCAGGTGATGGCCCCATGGCTGTATTCTCAGGAGGCCGCAAGGTGGCCCTCCGTCGGCAAGCTGCCGATATGTTGTGGATGGTGCCCGAGGTGGTCGCCTGATTCCTTACGCAAGCACCTGATAAACAAGCAACGCCAATCCGTAGGCGAATAGCGTGAAGCCAATGGCTTGTGCCAAGGCCCAAGGCCAACTTTTCAGTTCTTTTCGGACAATGACCACGGTGCTCATGCACTGCATGGCGTACATATAGAAAATCAGCAGCGAGGCCGCTGATGCCGTATTCAACAAGGGTTTCCCTGTCGCCGGGTGCACCTCCTGGGTCAATCGTTGTTGCAATTGCCGGATGCGGCCTTCATCGGAATTCGCTTCTGTCCCGCCGGGGAACAACGTACTCATCGTTCCGACAAACACCTCGCGCGCAGCAAACGAGCTGAGGATGGCGATGCCCATGCGACCGTCATACCCCAAGGGGCGCACGGCCGGTTCGATCCAATTGCCGAGGTGTCCGAGCCAGGACGCCTCCATTCGTGCCGCCTCGAGGTCTTCCGGTGCCGCATCTTCCAACTGGGCATACCGGTCCTCGACTGCCTCCATCGCATCGGACGGACCGAATTGGCTGAGCCCCCAAATCACCATCGAGATGATCAAGATGACTTGCCCGGCACTGGACACGAAGCTCCAGCCTTTGCTCCCCATTTCTAGGGCCACTTCGCCCAACCGCGGCCAACGGTAAGCGGGCCATTCCATGGTAAACTGGCCTTCTTGTTTGTTGGGCAATCCGCGGTTCAATGCCCAAGCCAGGGCCAGGGCTGAAACTGAGCTGGCCACATAGAGGCCGAACAAGAACAATCCCTGCACCTTAAATCCCCATGCGGTGGTGTTGGGCACGACAAACCCAATCAAGAATGCATACACTGGGAGCCGCGCAGCACAGGTCATCAACGGCGTGACCAAGATGGTGATGAGTTGCTCGCGTTTGCCGGGGATGGTCCGGGCCGCCATGACCGCCGGCACGGCACACGCCATGCCCCCAATCAGCGGCACCACGGAGCGTCCGCTCAATCCTAATCGCTCCAAAAAGCGATCGCCCAAAAACCCCACGCGCGCCATGTAACCGGTCGCTTCCAATGCGCTCGTCAAGCCGAACAAAATCATGATTTGCGGTACAAACACCACGATGCCGGCGATGCCGTTCAAGACCCCGTCGAGCAGCAGCCCTTTCCACCAACCGTCGGCTAGGGCTCCGTCAGCGGCTTGGTACAACCACCCAAACGCTCGGTCCACCGCATCCATGGGCGCTTCAGACCAAGCGTACACTGCTTGGAAAATCCCGAAGAACACCAAGGCCAAGATGGCGTGTCCCCAGACCGGGTGGGTCAAGATGCGGTCGATACGCGTCGTACGCTCCGAGGCTTCCTCCCATGGGAATTCGGGTCCGTTGGGGATGAGGGATTCGGCGTTGTTTCGGATGTGTTCCATGCGCCAACCGGCCTCCTCCAGTTGGAGGGCAGCCGACGACTCTTCAAGCGTTTCACGAGCCGCCTCGAGCGCCTTGGTTTGCTTGCTGTTGAGCCAAGCGGGCAGGTCACGGGCCCGCACGTACCAGGCGAGTTGCGATTCTGTGGCACGTGGAAAGTGGGCTTTCAAGGCGTCGAAGGTGGTGCCCCACGCAGCCGGGGTAATCCGGTCGTCGCGGTGGGTGCTCACTCGCGGTTCAGTCTCTACCAATGCGGTGTGCAATCGGTCCTTTCGTTCCTTCTCGAAGTGGAAGGAGAAGGCGGGAACGCCCAACCAGGCTTCCAGGATTTCGAGCCGCACGTCCGTGGCATCGGTCCGGTTGATGATGACAGTTGCCGGAAAGCCCATCTCCAGGACTTGCAGCGCCAAGAAGAGGCTGCTGCGGACGTGGGCGCTGTCGAGGACAATCCACACGGCATCGGGTTGTAGCTCGGGGTCGAGCAATTCCCGTTGGGTGACGCGCTCATCGTCCGCCTTGGCGAACAGGCTGTACGTGCCGGGCAGATCCACGAGTTGCACATCGGGATGGGCCTTCCACGGAGCCTCGTATCGCTCGACGGTGACGCCCGGCATGTTGCTAACCTTGGCTCGTCGCCCGGTGAGGCGGTTGAAGAGCGTGGTTTTACCACAATTGGGGTTGCCGACGAGCGCGATTTTCACGGGTCAAATTTCGGGGTTTCCAAGGCGGCCTCCTATCCCACGATTGGGGGATTCAGTGGCGCACCAACCATTGGGCCGGATCTTGGGGTGAGTGGCTGTTGCCTTGGACGCGCCACACTTCGAAGTGCAGGGTAGATTGGCCGTTTGCGGTGAATACGGTGCCGATTTTCTCCCCGGCTTCCACCTGTCCGCCTTTGGTAACGGTAGCGGTCTTGAGGTTGCTGTACACGGTGCGGAAGGCGCCGTGCGAAAGGATGACGGTCCAGCCGGCGCCGGGAATTTCAAACGTGCTAGAGACCGTGCCGCCGAAGACAGAAAGGACCGAACTTCCGGCTTCGGTGGAAATGTCGATTCCGTTGTTGTCGATGGTGATTCCGGGCAGACTCGGGTGCGGCTGGCGTCCAAATTTCCCCGTCAGCACGCCTCGGAGGACCGGCCAAGGCAGGGCCGATCGGTTGCGCTCAAAGGCGGCGGAGACGATTTTCCCTTCCGGGGTGAGCGCGAACTCGCCCGCGGAACTCTCTCGTTCGGCTTTGAGTTCGGCTTCGATGATTTCGCGGATAGCGTCGTTCAGGCGCTTCTTCTCCGCCTCGGCTTGCTGGACCTGTGCGCGCAAACGGGATTCTTCGCCCTTCAGCGATTCGACCAGGGCTTGCCGTTGGCTCCGGTCGTCGGCCAAGCGGTTGCGCTCGCTTCGCACGTCCGCGAGGACCTTTTCCAATTCCGCCCGTTTGGCCTCGAGGGACAACCGGTTTTCTGCAAGCTCTACCTGTGAATCTTGGATTTGCTCCACTTGCTCCTTGCGGAGGGAGGAGTAAGATTGCAGGAGTTGGAACCGAATGACTGCTTGGGCAAAGTCTTCTGCGGCGAAGACGTACATCCACGGGTTGTGCCCGAGGGAATGCTTGTAGGCCGCCTGGATCATCCGTGCGTACTCATCCTTCATGGCAGCGATGTGCCCTTCGAGCGATCGGATTTCTGAATCGGTGTTGGTCATGGATCGCTCGAGTGCCCGGATTTCGGCTTGGTGATGCCGGATGAGCTGTTCGCGCAAGCTCATTCGTTCGTTGACGAGCCGGAGCTGAACGAGGGCGTCCTTTTTGTTCGAGGCCGTTTGGTTGAGGAGTTTTTCGGTGGTGGCGATTTTGGCTTGAATTGCATCGCGCTCCTTTTGCAGGTCGGCTTTGTTCTGGGCTTGGGCACCAACAAAGCATCCAAACACAGCGACGCCCACTAAGACAAGCGTGCGGACGCCTACGTTAGAAGCCGGTGCGCTGCTCATAGCCTTCTGGGATTTCAAATGGGAAGTCGTACGCCCGCCCAAACCGTTTGCGGATCACTTCCCACTCCATGGATGCAGAACCGTCGATGGTGGTGATCATGACGCGGCATGCATTCGGGAACCGCCCGCCTTCAACCGCCTCAAATTCGCTGCGTTCGAGGGTCAGTGACCGCTGGTAGTAGAGGTCGTCAAACTGGTCGCGTACCGGGTCGAAAGTCAAACCGTCAAACCAGTGCCGCTTGATGAGCAAGTCCTCATCTTCGGTGCGATTGCGCAGCCGCTCGTACCGCCGCATGGGCAGTTGAATGTTCAACGAATCTTCGGGTTCCAAATTGTTGTCGTCGACCCCGATCAACCGGCGGACCTTGCGTTTGTACTTGCCGATCAGGGCGTAGTTGTCGCCGTCCACCTTGGAATTGAATTTGTCTTTGGCCGGGTCGAGCCCCATGGGGAATCCCCCCAAAATGGACTGCACGTCTTCAAAGGCCAATGGCGTGTCCGCCCATTCACCGAGCGCGTCGTAATTGCCGGCATAGTAAAATTTGTTCCCCGGGATTTTGCTGACAAAAAGCACGGTATCGGGCTCCAGCATGATGCGCGCCACCTCAACACCCAATGCAGGGGAGATGCTCATCCAGATGGCGCTGTCGCGGGCCATACGGACGGAGGCCTTGAAGGATTCCCGCTGCCCGTCGGCATCCACCGTGACGTCCAATCGCATGCCGACCCAGTCCCACTCCGCCGCATGTTCGTCGTAGCGCTCCAGGATTTGCCCAACATTGAGGTTTTTCAGAGGTTTACCGCGGGCAATGCGCGCCGAATTCGAGCACCCTGTAGTCATGCTCAACACCACACCCAGTGCCACGAAAAGGAGGGGCCGCTGCATCATTGGTGCGCTTGGATTTTGGTGTTCAGTGCATCGGCATCGCCCCCGGCTTCAACGGCCCGCTGCCAAGAGGCCACCGCACCGGCAGTGTCACCCATGGCCAACCGAATGTCCCCGTCGTGTTCCCAAAACGCCGGGCCTTGGTTCTCGGATTGAAACAGCGCTTGCGTGATGAAATCCAACGCCTCCGGGTACCGCCCGTTTTTGTACAGCGTCCACGCATGGGTGTCCATGAAATTCGGCTCCATCGGCGCCAGCTCCATCAAGCGTGTACTCAGTTCAAGCGCACGCGGCAAGTTTTCATCGGCCTCGGCCAAGTAGTAGGCGTAGTTGTTCAGCACCCCGGGATTGTCTGGCAGTCGCTCGAGGCTTTTCTCGTAAGCCGCGAAGGCGCGCGTGGGGTCTCCCGTTTGGTGCAAGGCATCGCCGAGCATGCTGTGCATGAGGCCCTCCATTTCCGGGGCGTCCAAGATGACCCCGAGGCCGCGCTCCAACACGTTCACCACGGTCGTGAAATCCCCTTGATCGAGGGCGGCCACGGCTGCGTAGTAGGCGAAATTGGCATCCAGCGGAAACAGGTCCATGGCCTGGGTTGCGTGGGACAGCATATCGGCGGCGCGATCCAAATCTGCGTCAAGCGCGATGAGGTTGGTCCAGCCAAACGGATCCGCGGGGTTGGCTTCAATGGCTGCCTCGGAATGGACAATCGCCGCTTCGAGACGGCCTTGCCCCTGTTCGTAATCGGCAGCGAGCATGTGGAGTTCAGCGGATTTGGGATGCTGGCCCAAGGCGGCCTCGAGAAGTGCTTCGACCATTGGGTTTAAGCTGGGGTCGACGGAGGCGATCTGCAGGTATTGCACCAAGATTTCGCGTTTCTCTTCGATGAACACGTCTTGGGATGCAAACGCAATCAGGAGTGCTTCTTGTGCCTGCCTGATTTCATTCAGTGCCGTGTAGAGGTGAGCCAAATCGAGTTGGGCCACGCCGTTGCTCGGGTCATCTTCAACGACCTCGAGCAGGGCAGCCAACGCGGCATCGTCCTGTCCCGTGGCCCGCAGCATCTGTGCCCATTGCAGCTTGAATTCGGCGATGTCCGGAAACTCCACAACGGCCTCTTCGAGTCCGTGGTAAATGGCTTCGTAGTCGTTGAGCAATTCCAAAAAGTAAAACCGCTGCAACCGCACGTCGGGGTCGCCGGGCGTCTCCGCCTCGTAAGCATCACAAAGCGCCAACGCGGCCGCGGGCTCACCGGCATCGGCAAGCTGCATGCTCCAGTCGTAAATCCAATCCAGGTCACCGGGCCGGGCCTGCACCACCCACACTAGGTCTTCCAGTGCGGCCTCCGTATCGCCCAGGGCCAGCAGGGTTTCGGCCCGGTATTCGTGGGCCCAGCGATGGTTAGCATCCGCATCCAGCACTGGATTGAGGTGGTTGACCGCCGACTCGTATTGTTCGCGTTGCAGGTCGATTTTGGCCAGATCGAAGTGGAGTGCGCGTTCTTCGGGTTGCATGTCCAAGCACGCTAAGAAGGACGTGTAGGCCAAGTCCAAATCGCCTTTGGCGAGGTGGTTCTGAGCTTCGAAATAGGTGCGTTGAAAGCCTTCATCGTACACGGGCAAGCCGGCGAGGTCTGCAGGAGCTATGCATCCGCCGAGTGTGGCCGCGAGGGCCACGAGTGAGCAACCGATGAACGATGAGGAGCGCACTTCTAACTGATTTCGTTGTAATCGCCCAGACTCACATTGGCGGGAATGCCGAGGACGCGGGCGTGGTTTCCAATCATGGCATCGCGTACGACCTTGTTTTTCAATACGGAATGGGCCTGAATGAGTGAGTTGCTCACGCGGGCATCTTCGATGGAGGTGCCTTCGCCGACACTGACGTGTGGGCCGACCACCGAGTTGACGATGCGCGCGCCCGATCCGATGTGGCAAGGGGGCAGGATGATGCTGTTTTCGACGACCGCATCGGCCGGGACCGCGAGTTCGTCTGCGGTGAGTTCGAGGATGCGCTGGTTGGTATCGACGGTGGCCACTTTGTTGCCACAATCCATCCAATGCGTCACCGTGCCGGGTTCGAAGCGCAAGCCCGCTTGGGTCATGTTGCGCAGGGCATCGGGCAGTTGGTATTCGCCTCCTTTGATGACGTTTTCGTCAATGAGGCGCTGCAATTCGCGCTTCAAGCGTTCCCCGTCGCGGAAGGCGTAGATGCCAATCATCGCGAGGTCCGACACAAATTCCGAGGGCTTTTCGACGTAATCCGTGATGGCGCCGTCTTCATCGGTGACCACGACACCAAACGCGTTCGGGTTTTCCACTTGCTTGACAAAAAGCACGCCGTCCGCGGTCGGATCAATGGTAAAATCGGCGCGGAACAAGGTGTCCGCAAACGCTACCACCACAGGCCCTTTCAGGCACGCCGCCCCGCACAAAATCGCGTGCGCCGTGCCCAGCGGTTCGTCCTGGTAGCAGATGTGGCCTTTCGCCCCGAGGCGCTCCGCTACGGCCAGCAACTGGGCTTCCACCTCGGCACCGAAATCGCCAATGACGAAGGCAATCTCCTCCACGGGTTCGGCGCTCATGGCAACGATGTCCTCGGCCAAGCGCTCGACGATGGGCTTCCCACCAACGGGCACCAAGGGCTTGGGTACGGTGAGCGTGTGGGGGCGGAGTCGGCTGCCGCGGCCGGCCATGGGGATGACGATGTTCATGGGGTGTTCAGCTTAATGGGTTCCTGTGCTTCCAAAGCCGCCGGTGCCCCGCTGGCTTTCAGGTAAATTCTCGGTTTCGGACCAAACGATGCGCTCGTACTTCGCGAGGACCAATTGGGCAATGCGCTCTCCGTTTTCGATGGTGAAAGGCTGCGTCCCATGGTTGATGAGGAGCACGCCGATTTCACCCCGGTAGTCGGCGTCAATGGTGCCGGGCGCGTTCAGCACCGTAATGCCGTGCTTGAAGGCGAGCCCGGACCGCGGTCGGACTTGGAGTTCGGTGCCCACGGGCAGCGCTGCGAACAGTCCGGTTGGAATGAGTTGGTGTGCACCGGGCTGCAGCACGACCGGAGTTTCCAGCTTGGCCCGAACGTCCATGCCTGCGCTGGAGGGCGTCCCATAAGCCGGCAGGGCGTGGCCGCTTCGGTTTCGGATGAAGACGTGCGCTTCGTTGCTCATTTTCCCGGGAATTGGGGTTTGCGTTTTTCGATGAAGGCGCGGGTGCCTTCTTTGAAGTCCTCCGTTTCGAAGCTGGCGCCAAAGCACGAGATCTCAGCCTCGAAGCCGTTGATGCCTTCTTCGTATCCCGCCAATACTGCTTGGATGGCGGTTTGAAGGGCCCGCGGTGAATTCTTCATCATTTTTCGTGCCATGTTGTCGGCAGCTTCGGCCAGCGATTCCAATGGCACCACTTGGTTGACCAAGCCACAGGCCAAGCCATCCGCTGCGTTGACCATGCCGGCGGTCAAAATCATTTCAAAAGCCTTGCCCTTACCGACCACCTGCGACAACCGTTGCGTTCCCCCGTAACCGGGGATGACGCCAAGCGACACTTCGGGCAGTCCCATGCGGGCATTTTCAGAAGCAATGCGCACGTGGCAGGCCAGGGCCAGTTCCAAGCCGCCGCCCAATGCGAAACCGTTGATGGCCGCAATGACCGGTTTGGTGCTGCGTTCGATGCGATTGAATAGGTGGTCTTGGCCGTGCTGCGCCAGTTCCTTGCCTTGTTGGCCATTGAAATCGGCAAATTCCTTGATGTCCGCGCCGGCAACAAAAGCCTTTTCACCGCTTCCAGTGAGGATGATGACGTGGACGTCAGGTTGCGTTTGTGCGGCCTCGAAGGCTTTGGCCAATTCGGAAATAACCGCCGCGTTGAGGGCATTCAAGGCTTCGGGGCGTGTGATGGTCAAAGTCAGAACGCCCGCGTTGGTGGAGGAGTGAATTAAGGAATCAGACATGGGGTTGAAACGCCGGGAATGAAAGCCCCAAATTACGAAAGGAGCAGGCAGGAATGGGCCTCCCGAACCTGGGTTGTTCACCGCAGGTTCTTGGGACGTGAGGCCAAGAGTTCAGTTGTGTATTCGGTGGTCGGCTGGCGCAAGATGTCCTCGGTTTCCCCGACCTCCACGATGTTCCCTTTTTCCAAAATGACGAGTCGGTTGCAGAACGACGCCACCACATCGAGGTCATGGCTTATGAACAGGTAGGTCAACTTCCGTTCTTGGCCGATGCGGTCCAACAAGGCCAACACGTCGCGCTGGATCTGTACGTCCAGGGCGGCCACGCTTTCGTCCAACACGACAAACTCCGGCTCCATGGCTAAGGCCCGGGCAATGACAATCCGTTGCCTTTGCCCTCCGCTGAAACCGCCTGGGTACTTCGCGGCATCGCTGGCTTCCAGTCCGACCTCTTCGAGCAAGCGGCGGACTTGGTGCGTGGCTTCTGACGCTTTCACGCCCGCATGGATTAGCACCTCCTCGAGCGCACTGCCGACCGTCAGCTTCGGATTCAACGCCGAATACGGATCCTGGAAAACCAACTGGGCACGCCTGCGGAGCCGGGCCATGCTCGTACGATTCGTGGGATCCACCGCTTCTCCATCAAAGGTGATGGTCCCGGATGTAGCCGGGAGCATGCCGATGAGCATGCGGCCGAGGGTGGATTTACCGCTGCCGCTTTCACCGATCAAACCAATTCGTTCACCGCGATCGATGGCCAAACTCGCGTCGTTGACCGCACAGAAATCCCCGAACCACTTGGCCGCATTGACCGCCTGAACCAAGGGCGAGCCGGACGGGGCGTTTTGCTGAAAGTGCTCGATGTCTCGGGCACGGAGCAATGCTTGCGTGTAGGGATGGGCGGGTTGTTCCAGCACGGTGTTGACCTCGCCGGATTCAACGATGCGCCCGTGCTGCATCACCAGCACCCGGTCTGCGACGGCATGCACGACATCGAGGTCATGGGTGATGAAAATGACACCCATTTGTCGTTGGCCTTGGACTTTCTTCAGCAGCGCCAAAATGGATTTCTGCACCGTGGCATCCAAGGCGGTTGTGGGTTCATCGGCAATGAGCACCTCCGGGTCGGCGGCCAAGGCCAAGGCAATCATGACCCGCTGCTTTTGCCCACCGCTCATTTCGTGCGGGTACTTTTCGAACGCCGCTTCCGGATCGGGGAGTTCCACTTCTTTGAGCAGGGCGGTCGCAAGGGTCCGTGCTTCGGATTTTGAGCACTGACGGTGCACCAAGGCCGTCTCGGCCACTTGCCACCCGACGTGCATCGACGGATTGAGGGACGACATCGGGTCCTGAAACACCAGGCTCAGGCCTCGTCCCAATGGGGCGTTGGCGGGTGTTCCGACCGCGGCCCAAGGCGCACCGGTGGGCCCGTGAGTGCAGCGGCCTTGGGTGATGTGACCTCCGCGCGGGAGCAACCCGGCTATGGCGGAGCAGGTGACGCTTTTTCCCGAACCGCTCTCCCCGACGATGGCGAGGATTTCCCCTTGCAGCAAGTCGAAGTCAACCCCGTGCACCACCTCGTTTTCACCAAACGAAATGGCCAGGTGTTCGACCTTCAGCAGCGGAGTGTCGGGCATGGGCAGGTTAGAGGGTACCGCGGGTTTCTTGCTCGCGTTCGATGGCTTCAAACAACGCCTTGAAGTTGCCTTTCCCGAAGGATTTGGCGCCTTTGCGCTGGATGATTTCGAAGAACATGGTCGGGCGGTCGACGACGGGCTTGGTGAAGATTTGCAACAAGTACCCCTCGTCATCGCGGTCGATGAGGATGCCAAGGTTGCGCAGGGGTTCGAGGTCCTCGTCGATTTCGCCTACACGGTCCAAGACCGTATCGTAGTAGGTGCTCGGAACCCGCAGGAATTCGATGCCGCGACGCTGCAACTCGGTCACGGTTTCGATGATGTTGGAGGTGGCCACAGCGATGTGCTGGACTCCAGCACCTTCGTAGAAGTCGATGTACTCCTCGATTTGGGACTTCTTGCGGCCTTCTGCCGGCTCGTTGATTGGGAACTTGATGCGCCCGTTTCCATTGGACATCACTTTGGACATCAAGGCGGTGTATTCGGTGCTGATGTCCTTGTCATCGAAGGAGATCAATTGGGCAAATCCCATCACGCGGGCGTAGAAATCCACCCAGGTGTTCATTTCGCCCCAGCCCACATTTCCGACCATGTGGTCGACGTATTCCAGCCCAACGGATTCAACGGGCACGGTCGGATTCCACGCCTCATAACCGGGTAGGAACACGCCGCCGTAATCCTTGCGTTCCACAAAGACGTGAATGGTGTCGCCGTAGGTCTTGATGGCGCTGAGCACCACCCGCCCGTTGGCGTCTTCACGCACCTCGGGTTCAAAAACACTCACGGCGCCGCGCTGGGTTGTCTCCGCGTAGCTTTTCGCGGCGTCGTCCACCCATAGGGCCACCGCTTTCACGCCGTCGCCGTGCCGGTTGATGTGGTCGTTGATGGGCCCGCCGGCCTGCAACGGCGAGGTGAGCACCAAGGTAATTTTATCCTGGCGCAGAACGTATGAAACCCTCGTCTTGTTTCCGGTCTCGAGCCCGGAATACGCGACGGGTTTGTAGCCCCAAGCGGTCATGTAGTAGTACGCGCTTTGTTTGGCGTTTCCGCAGTACAGTTCAATGTGGTCCGTTCCGAGCAGGGGCAAAAAATCCTCAGCTTCGGGGACGACCTTTTCGAGCGTTGGGGTGGGTTTGTGGTTCATAGGGTTCATTTCATCCCGGGATCTAACCAAGATTGGTGGTAATCGTCGTGTTCAATGGCCAGGGCCGCTTCCGTCACTTGGAGCGGACGGAACGTGTCGACCATGACGGCCAGTTCTTCGGTCTTTGTTTTGCCGATGCTTCCCTCGTAAGTACCGGGGTGCGGTCCGTGGGGAATGCCCGCCGGATGCAAGCTGATGTAGCCCCGGTCGATGCCGGTGCGGCTCATGAAATCGCCCTCGACGTAATACAGCACTTCGTCCGAGTCGATGTTGCTGTGGTTGTACGGCGCGGGAATCGAAAGTGGGTGGTAGTCATACAGCCGCGGCACAAAACTGCAGATGACAAAGGCCTCCGTTTCGAACGTCTGGTGGACCGGTGGCGGCTGGTGCACCCGGCCCGTGATGGGTTCAAAATCGTGAATGGACAGGGTGTACGGGAAATGGTACCCGTCCCAGCACACGACATCAAAGGGATGCGATGCGTAGATGTATTCGTGGATTGCACCCTGCTTTTTGATGTGGATGGGAAATTCACCGATGGCATCGATGGTTTCCAACTCGACCGGCGGGTGCATGTCCCGTTCGCAGTAGGGGCTGTGTTCGAGGTGCTGCCCAAAGTGATTGCGGTACCGCTTGGGGGTGTGCACGGGATGGGCTGATTCGGTGATGAACAGTCGGTTGTTCGGCCCGTCAAAAGCAAAGCGGTGAATGATGCCCCGTGGGATGACGATGTAGTCCCCCGGTTTAAAGGGCAACTTCCCCAGCATGGAGTGGAGGGTCCCTGAGCCTTCGTGCACGAAGACCACTTCATCGCAATCGGCGTTTTTGAAAAACTCCGTTTCGCCCATGCTCGCTGTCGGTGCTGCGAGGTGAATGGTCACGTCGGAATTGAACAGCACCGCGGTTCGGCTTTCGAGGTAATCGGCTGCGGGTTTGACGCGGAATCCTTCGAGCTTCCGGCTCAACAGGTTGTTTTCGACAGCGGCTTTGGGCTGAACCTCTCGAGATGTGCCCACCCGCTTCACCATGGTGGGCCGGTGGAGGTGGTAGAGCAATGAGCTCATTCCCACGAAGCCGATGGTTCCGAATAGTTGCTCGTGGTGGAGGCTTCCGTCTCCTTTTCGGAATTGCGTGTGCCGCTTGTCAGGCACCGTTCCAAGTTTGTGGTAAAACGGCATGGCGAAGGGTTTGGATGCTAAGTTAGGCCACCTGCGACCAAAATTTTCTGACGAAAGTCGTCGACGCTACTCCGTGTTGGGCCCGCGGAACATGCGCACCCAGTTGGGCAATTTACCTTCAGGCGTGAGGCGCCATTGGAGCGATAGCTTTCCGTTCGCCGGCCGCGGCGACTCTGGGGTCAGTCGGTTTTTGCGAACGAGGGATTTGACGCTGACGCCGCTGCGCTGTGAGGCTTCCCAAATGGTTTCTTCTGGGCGCATTTCCAACCAAAGTGTTCGGCCCCGGTTGCGCTTGGGTTGCAGGTAGATGACCTCGCCTACGCGCGGCGTGTACGTGCCGTTCTTGCGATCGATGTCGTTGTAGCGGTACAGTTGCCAGCCCATCAGGTCCAATTCGACCGCAAGGTCATCGTAGGTGTCTCCTGGTTCGGCCAGGATGTACCGGATGTAATTCTCGCTGGTTTGCACGCTGCGACGGCCAATGGTGCTGGCGGACTTGGCCGGATTCAAGTCCTTGTTCTGGACCGTTTCGAGCACTTCGTTTCGGGCGGTCGCTTGGGCAGCTTCAGCCTCCGCAAACGCCTCCCGGTCGGCCTGCAACGCAAGGCCTCGTTCGTCGTATTGGTCGAGGTCGTACCGTTCGATGAGGTAGATGAGCCGGCGGGCGTACTTGGGGTTGGTGGCGTATCCGCATTTTTTGAGCCCTTTGGCCCATCGTACGTAGTCCGTGGGCTTGAGCTCGAACAATTCCTCGTAGCGGCTCCGCTTCAGGAATTCGCTGTGGTCGTGGAAACTCTCGGACGCGTTGTCGTACGATCGAAAGCATTCGCCTCGGCGATCATCATCGTGGTACACGCGTTCTCCGTCCCAGTCGCTGTGGCACTTGATGCCGAAGTGGTTGTTGGATTTGGCCGCCAATTCGCTTTGCCCGCTTCCGCTTTCGAGGATTCCTTGAGCGAGGGTAATGCTTGCTGGAATGCCATGGACTGCCATTTGGTAAACGGCTTCATCGCTCCATTTGGCGATGTACTGCTCCGGGGCGCTTGGCGCTTGTGGCTGCGCATGTGCGACAAAGCACACGCCCAACGCCATCCATGCCAGCATCCAAACGATGAG
>DJYV01000068.1:519-10717 GCA_002448555.1 Flavobacteriales bacterium UBA6969 | reverse complement strand
ACCGGTGTGGCCCATTCAGAAAACAAGGAATTCAAGCTATACCGTTCCCCCCGCCACTCCATCGTTCCGATATCGGTGAGCGATGCCGATGCCCAAGCCTTGTTCTCCCATTCAACCACTGCGCCGAAGTCCATGGCCCATCCTTGCCCCACAGGCCCCCACATTCTCAACTGTTCAAATTCACTAGGAATTCCGCTGGAAAGTGCAGCAAGGCTTGCCACATTGAATCCATTTGAAAAGGCGCCAAATGCGTCCAGTCCATCCTCGGTATTTTGAATGGAAAAGTACCCGTTGCCCAGCAGCAGCCTCCCCGATGCGCCTGTATGAAGCCTGACCATTCCGAGTTGCCACGCTTTTGATAAACCAACGCAATGGCTTCGATGCCAGGAGAAACCAAGCCGCGTATCGGCCAAAATTTGGGACAAGACAGCGTCCCCATCGAAGTTGACTCCCCCGATAAATCCCAAAAGGTCCTCTGCTGAGAAGTCCTCTGTATTGGGCACTGTATCACCGTTGGCTGTTACAAAGGCGTCAAACCACGACGTCCATTGCGGCGCACCACCCTGCACGAGTAGCCCCAAGGTTTCATCACTGAAAAACGCTTCCGCCTGGAGGTGTTGGGTGTTCGAATATGCCACGCCCCAGGTGTTCCATTTTTTCGCCCATGCTGCGGAAACAACATCGGCATTGACAGCGAAGTGCTCATTGGACAGCAGATTCACGTAGTCACTCCATTCATTGGTGTCCCATGCATCGGTTTCCCCATCGGTTCGGCTCCATATTCCGTCCCATACGTCCTCTCTTTCCAAAACAGATGAACTGACGCGTGCGCCGATTTCAATACCACCCGCTGCAGATTTCCAGTTGGGCTCAAGCAACGGAGAAAACGTGAGGTGTCCAGGATTCCAACCGAGGGAGCGGTAATCGCCTGAAAGCGCCATGGGCGTACCCCCTGTTCCTGTGGTGAGGTAACGTTTCTGGGCCAAGCCGTCGAAGTTGAGGCCAAAGAAAATAAGAACAAAAAGGAAGCGCCAGTGCAGCGTGCCAGCTGTTAGCTTCGGTGGAATATGGCTGAATCCAATCGTGTTCAAACGGGAATGTTCCAGTGATGTCGGTCCTCAAGGCGTCCGCGGCGAATCCCATCGAGTTCGTTGAGCATCTGAGAGGACACAGAAGTGCTTTTCGCAACCAACGGATAGTTTATGCCGTCGATGCCAATTTCCTCAATGGGCTTGATCGTAGCGGCTGTTCCCACGCCGAATGCTTCCGTGACGCTCCCATTCGACAACCCATGTCGCAATTCTTCCACCGTGATGCGGCGTACCTCCACGGGAATACCCAAGTCCTTTGCCAACTGGAGCACCGAGTCACGTGTTACACCATCCAAGATGGTTTCGCTCGTCTTCGGGGAGACCAGCGTCCCATTGAATACAAACATTGCATTCATGGTTCCGCTTTCTTCGATGTATTCGTGCTCCTTCGCGTCGGTCCAAATGAGCTGATCGTACCCTTCTTCGCGGGCGAGCTTCGATGGATAAAGTGAACCCGCGTAGTTGCCTGCGGCTTTGGCATAACCCGTACCTCCTGCAGCTGCGCGGGTAAATGTGCGCTCGACTTTGACACGGACAGAACCTTTGTAGTATGCGCCGACGGGGCAAGTGAAGATGCTAAAAGCGTACTTGTCACTGGCTTTGACTCCGACATACGAGTCGGTGGCAATCATGAAGGGGCGAATATACAAGGATGCATCCTCTCCGCTTGGAACCCAATCTTTGTCCAACGCCACGAGTGCCGCAATGGCCTCCATGAAAATGTCTTCAGGGACCGTTGGCATGCACATCCGTGTGGCCGATTGATTGAATCGTGCAATGTTCTTGCCAGGGCGAAACAACGTCACATCTCCGCTGGCAGAGCGGTACGCTTTCATTCCCTCAAAGATGGCTTGTCCGTAGTGGAACACCATCGTCGCTGGACTCATGGTAAACGGACCGTAGGGTTCAATTTTACCCCGCTGCCACTTCCCATCTTCGTACTCCATCACAAACATGTGGTCGGAGAATACACGTCCAAAATCCAGGTTGTCAAAATCAACCTGCGAGAGCCGAGAGGTCTCGGTCTGGTGGATGTCAAAGGAAGGGGTCGTGTCTATCATCATCAAAGTCTGCCGTCTATCATTTAGCACGGTGCAAAAGTCGGTTTTTCGACACCATTGTCCAAATCGGACGGGCCATTTGGCCAGTTTTAACTATTGATGAAACAGAAATCGGTTGGGGCTTACAAACCCCGACTTGACGGCGTACATCACCATGGCGGCTGTGTTGTTCACCCGCAACTTTTGCATGATGTTTTTTCGGTGGGTGTTCACCGTGTGGCTGGACAAGAAGAGCTTGTCCGCGATTTGCACGTTGGTCAATCCCTCTGAAATCAGGGTGAGCACTTCAATTTCGCGGTTGGAGAGTACAATGGGGTCACACGATGCGTCTGCGGACTCCAAATCGTCAACGGGTATGCTGTCCGCCTCGATTGCAGCGAGAATCTGACCGCAAAAAAACGTACCGCCAGCGCTTGTTTCGTCGATCGCCTCCAACACTTCCTCCATGCTGCAGTCTTTCTTCACGTAGCTCGTGATACCGGCCCTCAGTGCATGCACGATGCTTTGTCCACTATGCGCTGCAGTGATGGCAAGCATTTTCAGTCCGGGGTGCACACGCTGACAAGCGAGCACGTCGTCCACGCTGAATTTGGGTGCCATGCAATCAATGATGACCAATTCGGGTGCATTCGGAGTGAGCACTGCCTGCAGTTCTTCTCCACTTTCCGCGTGTACCACGGTCGTGTCGTTTCCACGTTTCAGCAGAATTTGTTCCAGCCCATGGCGGAAGACCGGACTGCTATCAGCGATGACAATGGTGCCCTGCATGGGTGCAAAGGTATCTATTTGGAATCATTCCAAATAATGGACAGATGGCTTTTCTCCTAGAACCATTCGAATGCGCATTCCTTCGTTGGCCAAGCAAGCGTTCGGGTGATGGCGTTGCGCTTCTTCAAGTACCCGATGTTCATCTCGGTACCGTGAGGAGAGATGTCCCAGGACAAGGAGGTGGACACCAGCTTCGTTCCCCAAGATTGCTGCTTGCTGTGCTGTGCTGTGACCTGTTGATTTGGCTGTTGCCTTTAGGTCGTGCAAGAAGGTGGATTCGTGGTAAAGGACATCGGCATTCTTCGCTGCGGTTCGAACTGCATCACATGGTCGTGTGTCGCCACTGTAGACGTATCGAATGGGCGGTTTGAGTGGTTCACAGTGATCCTGCACGCGAATGACTTCACCGTTATCTCGTACAACATCTTCGCCGGCCTTTAATTTCAATATCTCACTCCGTTGAAGCCCTTTTGCACCGATGCTGTCTTTCCGCAATCGCTGGATACTTGGACGGTGTTCGAAGTTGAAGCCGTAAGCGGGAATTCGATGCTTTACGGGAAATGCGCGCACCGTGTTCTCCCCCCACGTCATCACAGGTTCATCCCCCAGCCCGCTGCAATCAATGAATTCAATGGGAAAACGGGTGTGGGTGTGGGTGAGTTCCAGTGAGCGGGTCACAAATTCCACGATGGCCGATGGACCTGCAATCTTTAGTGAACGCTCGCGTCCAAACAAATTCATGCTTCCCAACAAGCCAATCAAACCAAGCACATGATCACCGTGGAGATGCGAAATGCAAATGAGCTCAATTTTTTGCAGCGGGATTTTGTACTTCCTAAGGTTGGTCTGGAGCCCTTCACCGCAGTCCAGCATAATCCATTTCCCGTGCCAATTGATGGCCTGAGAGGTTGGTGCATGCTGAAGTGTCGGAGTGGCTGCCCCACAACCAAGGATGGTGACCTCGAACTGCACGAGTCAACCCGGAGTAACTGATTGGACTCAGTGCTGGACGACCACTCGCCGTGTACTGGTGCCAGCAGCGTCGTGGTGCACAACGAAGTACAGCCCGTTGACCCAGGACGCCGTTTCTAACAGGACATGGCTTGTCGCTTGATTGCTGTTAACAGGCATTATTTGACCGGCCACATTGTACACTTCTACCCATGCATCGGGTGAGGCCTTTTGAACGGTCAAAACCTCATTTGCAGGATTGGGGTATACGGACCAATCGTTGGCTTGCATGTCGCCAACCTGGTTGATGGGCTCACCGATGACATCCAAAATGTACCCGGCAAACGAATAGGGCTGGGCAACTCCTACGCCAAAGACGGTCACCCAAGCGGCCACATCCAAGCTCATCTGGAATACGCCACCAGCTGTAGGCGTCCCTTCCAAAGAGGCGCAGTACTGAGCACCAGCCATTAAGGTGCAGGGATCCGGCGAAGAACCGAGGTTGTTGCAAACGATTTCAAGGCCAATGTCGGTCAATGTGTATTGCTCCAAAGAAACGGTATCCGTCAGGATGACTTCCGTCAAGATTACGGAGTCCAATGGAAGTTGGAACAAGGGGTCAATTGCAGATGCGTCGGTTGGAACCAACACGTGGAACACGTCAGCGTAGGGTTCATCTACATACGCGGTGTCAAATTGCTCACCAACAGAGGCGTCAGGAGATGCTCCCCATTCTGCTTCACCAAAATCAAAATCGGGCTCACACTGTGCCTGTCCGGCAAGGAATGCAAACAAGGCAACAAGTAGCGTAAAATATTTCATAAATACAGGTCTTAGTCGTTATCTGAATCGTTTAATTCTGATTCGGTGATTTCCATGACCAGCAGGTCAAATCCCTCTGATGCGGTGGGGACAATGGTCAAAACCTTGTCGAGCTGACTGATTTGAACCAATTTCTCCACAGATGGCTGAAGGCCGGTCAACACAAAATGCCCTTCGGCATCTCGGCATTGGCGGTTACCAATGAGAACCGCGCTTAGTCCAGAACTATCACAGTAGCGAGATTCGGTCAAGTCGAGTACCATGTACTTCGTTCCTTCCTTGGAAACACGCACGAGCTCTCCTTTTAGTTCGGGTGCATGCAATGCATCCAACTTTTCCACGTGGGAAGTGATGATTGCGATTTGATCGCGGATTTCAGTTGTGAACTTCATGAATCAGATGTATGCTGTAAATATAGCAGAATCGCAGTTACTTGTTCGATGCCAACAGATAAAGAACGGCCATGCGCACGGCTACTCCGTTTTCGACTTGATCGAGGATGATGGCATGATCGCTGTCCGCGACCGCACTGGTAATTTCAACACCACGGTTGATGGGCCCCGGATGCATGATTGTAATTTCTTTGTCCAGTCGATCAAGTCGTGTCTTGTCGAGCCCAAATCCTGCAGCGTATTCTCGTAACGTGGGGAAATACGGTACCGCATGTTCATCTTGGCGCTCGAGTTGAATGCGCAACATATTTGCCACATCGCACCAGGCCAAGGTTTCATCCAAATCATGACTGACCTCTACCCCCATTGTCGCTATGTGTTTTGGGATCAGTGTTTTTGGACCGCAAACGCGCACATTTGCGCCGAGCAATTGGAGGCACAAAATGTTGCTAATGGCTACACGTGAGTGCCGAATGTCACCAACGATGGCAATGTTTTTGCCGCGCACATCTCCGAGCCGCTCCGTCATGCTAAACGCATCCAATAAGGCTTGGGTGGGATGTTCGTGGGTGCCGTCACCCGCATTGACCACGATGGTGTCGACCTTGTTCGCCAGAAATTGTGGAGCCCCGGGATGGGGATGGCGCATGACCACTAGGTCCACCTTCATCGCGAGGATGTTATTTACGGTGTCCACAAGGGTTTCCCCTTTTTTGACGGAACTGCTTGCAGAAGAAAAGTTGACCACGTCTGCACTCAGCCGCTTTTCGGCCAGTTCAAAGGATAGTCGGGTTCGCGTTGAGTTTTCAAAGAACAAATTCGCGATGGTCAGGTCCCGCAGGGAGGGCACCTTCTTAATGGGTCGGTTGATGACCTCTTTAAACTCCTTCGCTGCTTGGAAGATGAGCTCGATGTCGTTGAGCGTTAGGCCGCGGATGCCGGTGAGGTGACGAACGCTAAGGTGATTCATTCCGGCTTTTCATTTAGAAGCATAACTCGGCATTGATCAGACCCCTCCTCTTGCGTCACTTGCACGTATTCGCAATCAATGCTATCGATGGTTTTGCCGACGTATTGCGGCTCAATGGGGAGTTCTCGCTGAAAACGGCGGTCCACAAGGACGAGTAGTTGCACGGATTTGGGCCGTCCGTGAGCCAGCAATGCATCCATTCCTGCGCGGATTGTCCTTCCCGTAAAAAGAACGTCATCGACCAAAATCACGTGCCGGTTTTCGACCAAAAAGTCCATGTGGGTTGAAGAGGGACTCAGCGGTTTTTCCCTCCGGCGAAAATCATCCCGGTGGAATGTCACATCCAACCCTCCACAGTTGATGTCGACATCCGGAAGGAGTTCGTGCAAACGGCGTTGCAATACCTGGGCAAACCAGTATCCACGAAGTTGGAGGCCAATAAGGTCAGAGTGATTGAAATCATGGTGTTCGAGCAGCTGGTGCGCCAACCGGTCGACAACACGCTCGAAAAGCGCTTCATCCATGAGGACTTGTGAAACCATCGACTGCAAAGATACGGGCAAAGAAAAAGGGAAACCCATAGGGCCTCCCTTTTTTCATTTAGCGCGGGAAATGAATTACTTCTCCTCCTTTGCTGCTTCGTCAGATGTATCGGCATCGCCGGCCTTCTTGGCCTTCTTCTTTGCCGGTGCCTTCTTTGCCGGTGCCTTCTTGGCTGCAGGCTTCTTAGCAGCTGCTTTCTTAGCGGGCTTCTTAGGCTCCTCTGCTGCCTCTACTTCAGCGGGTGCCTCCGCGGCCTCAGCTTCAGGAGCCTCTGGATCTTCCTCCTTCTTCGTCGCAGCCTTTTTGGCAGCGGGCTTTCTAGCCGCCGCTTTCTTTGCTGGCTTCTTCTCCTCTTTCGGCTCTTCAGCAGCTCCTGCGTCGTCGTTGTCGTCCATTTGCTCTTTCAAGGCGCTCAACACGTCGAGGTCGCCGAACGTGCTGCGTTCGACGCTGGCGTTCACCTCATTCATCATGCGGTTGTTGCCTGCTCCAGAACGTGGCTTGCGCTCTTTGGAAGGTGCAGCAGAGGCTGGGGCTTCCTCAAAGGTGCGCGTGTGGCTTACTGTGATGCGCTTGGCATTGCGGTTGAATTCGAGTACTACGAAGTCTGCTGCTTCTTCAACAGCTACGTTGGATTCGTCCGCTTTGCGGAGGTGCTTCACATGGCAAGAACCTTCCAGTCCGTATGGCAAAGCGACAACGGCTTGGTTGCCGTCCATTTTCACCACCGTTCCGGCATGCTTCGATCCCACGGCAAAGATGGTTTCGAATACTTCCCATGGGTTCTCCTCGAGCTGCTTGTGTCCGAGGCTCATGCGACGGTTGTCCTTGTCCAGTTCCAGAACTACTACCTCGATCTCGTCTCCTACGCTGCAGAACTCTGATGGGTGCTTGATCTTCTTCGACCAGCTGAGGTCAGAGATGTGTACCAAACCGTCGATGCCTTCTTCGAGCTCAACGAACAAGCCAAAGTTCGTGAAGTTGCGAACGATGCCTTTCTGCTTGGAGTTGACCGGGTAACGTTTTTCGATCTCGGCCCAAGGGTCCTGCTTCAACTGCTTCAAGCCGAGGGACATCTTGCGGTCTTCGCGGTCGATGTTGAGGATAACGCATTCGATTTCGTCGCTGACACTCAAGAAATCTTGTGCGCTGCGGAGGTGCTGTGACCAGCTCATCTCAGAAACGTGCAACAAGCCTTCTACGCCAGGAGCAATCTCTACAAATGCACCGTAATCAGCGATTACGACCACCTTTCCTTTGATGCGACCACCTTCGACGAGGTCCTCGGTCATTGAATCCCATGGGTGAGCAGTCAACTGCTTCATGCCAAGGGCAATGCGCTTCTTGTCGTCATCAAAATCGAGGATAACAACGTTGAGTTGCTGATCAAGTTCAACCAACTCTTCTGGGTGGCTGACTCGGCCCCATGACATGTCGGTGATGTGCACCAATCCGTCGATGCCGCCGAGGTCCACGAACACACCGTAAGATGTGATGTTCTTGACCGTTCCTTCGAGAACCTGTCCTTTCTCCAAGCCACTGATGATCACGCGCTTCTGCTCTTCGAGTTCTGCCTCGATGAGTGCTTTGTGTGATACCACGACGTTCTTGAACTCTTGGTTGATTTTGACAACCTTGAAGTCCATTTGCTTGCCAACGTAAACATCGAAATCGCGAATGGGCTTCACATCTACTTGGGAACCGGGCAAGAACGCCTCAATGCCAAAGATGTCTACGATGAGACCACCTTTGGTGCGGCACTTAACATCCCCTTGGATGATCATGTCTTTCTCTTTCGCCTCGTTGATCTTATCCCAGGCGCTGAAGATTCGGGCCGTGCGGTGTGAAACCACCAACTGACCGTTCTTGTCTTCTTGTCGTTCGACGAAAATGGGAACGACATCGCCTTCCTTCAGGTCAGGGTTGTATCGGAATTCACTCGCACTGACGATGCCTTCCGATTTGTAGCCAATGTTGACAACAACTTCCTTCTTGGTAATGGAAACGATGGTTCCGTCAACCACTTCCTTTTCTTGAATCAGGTTCAACGAATTCTCGTAAGTAGTCTCCAGAGAATCGCGGTCTTCAGCGCTGTAATCGTCGACATCCGCTTCAAATGCATCCCAGTCAAAATCACCGGGCTCTGCAAGTGCAGGACGCTCGTTCAGCACTTCTGGTGCTGCTTTGGCTTCAGGCGTTGGAGCTTCTTCCGTCGTTTCAGGAGCAGGTGCTTCAGCTGCTGGTTCTACTTGTTCTTCGGGGGTGGCAGTGTTTTCTGCCTGGGGAGCGTTGTTTTCTTCTTGCTCCGCGGGTTGCTGGGTTTCTTCGCTCATGGCTGTGCCCAGGGGTTTTGTATTCTGTTTCGGGACAAAAACAGAAAAGTGGTAAAGGCTCCGTGTCCCCGGAGCGTAAAATGGAGTGCAAAAGTAGAGGAATTCTCCTTAAGTACCTAACAATGTAGGCCTTATTGAATCTGCAGCTTGGTCACCGACGAGCGCATCCGCATCTGACGCGCACCTACCACGGCATATGTTCCTGCGGGGAGGTTGGCATTCCATACGCCTGAAGCAGTCGTGGACTTTACCAAATGCCCTTGCATGTCATAGATGTCGACTGCCTGGTTGAAGGTTACGATCCCGTTTGCCCTCACAGGATTCGGGAAACACATCAAAGAAGCGCTTTCCGGTTCCAAGACGCTGTTCGCCCCATTTGTTGCATTGGGTGTGGGGATGAAAAACTCTACCCAGTTGGGATGTGCGTCAAACTGACGGCCCCAAGACCGGTCTTGCATCACACTGGGCATGAACACAGAATCAGCAACGGAGAAGCCATCTGGTGATCGCAGGGCAATAGGCTCCCCTTGTGAACTCAACTTGAAATTCATATGGTTCCAACCTTGTGAGCCGTCTTCATCCGCAAACAGCACCAAGAATCCCCCGGGAGGAATGATGGTCGAGTCCCCAGCCGTGGCTGGCACTTGCCATTTCATGGGGCGGTCCAATCGATCGGTTACAAAATACCCTGCAATGTCAATGGGCAGCGATGTCGGGTTGTGCAATTCAATCCAATCATCAAATTCCCCTGCGGGATCGGCGTAGGAAATGAAGTTGTCAGATTGCGCTTCATTGATGACCACTTGGGCGGGTTCGATGATTTGAAGCGCATTGGTAACGTGCGGAGTTGGCGTGTTAAACGTGGTCCACATGGGTGAGCCGTCTGTGCTACGTCCGCTGCTTGCATCTAGGCCGATGGAGTGGTCGTAGTCGATTTCATCCACTACGGTCTCGTCATAGCCGATTAAGCGCATGGTCCCACTGCTTTGTGATTCCATTGCCATGTGGTTGGATCCGAGTTCAACGGCTCCGTCCATCCAGAAGATTTGGAACTCCCCTGCTTCGATGGTGGTTTTCCAAGGTTCGTTATTGTTGAAAGCATGGGATGCCCCATTCAATTCGACCTGATATCCGGACAAGTTGACTTGGTAATCATTGGGGTTGAACACCTCAATCCAAGGGCTGAAGTTGAAGTTTTCATCGAAAACAGTAGCGCTATTGCTGGGCTGGTATTCATTGATAAACAGGGTGCTCACAGGAAGGTTGA
>DJYV01000068.1:0-173 GCA_002448555.1 Flavobacteriales bacterium UBA6969 | reverse complement strand
GACAGCATTGGGCGCATCGGGTGTGGGGACATTGAAGTAGATCCAATCGCTGCATCCGTCGCAAGCACGTCCGTATGAAATGTCCGTTTGCGCTAAACCGAAAGTGATGCTATCGACAATGGTGAATCCATTAGGCTCTACAAGAAAGACAGTCTCCCCATCGCCACTGAGCT
>DJYV01000078.1:2444-4460 GCA_002448555.1 Flavobacteriales bacterium UBA6969 | reverse complement strand
TTCCACCATCGCCCGCACGGTCGCATCGCTGCAGCACGAAACGGCCCACCTGAGTGTCAATCAACTGGCTTCGGCCCCTGGAGAGTGGGCTTTTGAGGTGGAAGTCGAAAACTTGGCGGGTCATAAGTTTCCGAGTGGTTACCCGGCACGGGTGGCATTCTTGGAATTCATCTTGACGGACGGCGGAACTGACACGTTGTTCCACAGCGGTAGGTGGTCGGAGGTCGGCGGTATTTTTGGGCGCGACGAGGAATATGAGCCCCATTGGAACGAGATCAACGCGGAAGATCAAGTGCAGGTATACGAATTGGTTATGGGAGATGTCACCGGGGCCAACACTCAAGTGCTCGAACGCGCCGATGTCATTTTGAAGGACAACCGTTTGGTGCCGAGGGGCTTCTCGGCCTTGCATCCAGTGTACGACACGGTTCAAGTGGGACCCATGGCGATCCTCGATGAAGACTTCAACCGCCGTGATGGCGAGGAAGGCTCGGGCACCGACCGACTGGTGTACCGCATTGCGGCTGGTTCCGAGGCGGCCCAAGTTGAGGCAACGGTGCGCCTGCACTACCAAGCGGTGCCGGCGCGTTGGGTGAGTGCCTTGTTTGAATTTTCGGATGAAAGTGAGCGCATTTCAGCATTTGAAAGCATGTACAACGACGCCGACCGGACTCCGGTGGTGGTCGCAAGCACGAAGGCGACCGGATGGCCCGGGTTTGACCCGGATGCGATTGATTGGCGCGTGGCGCCGAATCCGGTTGTTGCAGGGGACCGATTGCGCCTCATTCCCGCAGGCACGGAACAACCAACAGCTGTTCGCCTGTTGGATGCAAGTGGTCGCCTTATCCGCGAATTGCTGGTAGAAGAGGCCTTGGAAGGCCATGTGGTGAGCGATTTGGCAGCGGGCACGTACTTGCTGCATTTGGTGTTTGAGCAGCGGCAACAGAGCATCCGCTGGATCAAAGGGTGAGGCTACACGGACCACCGACCACTGTTTAGAATAATTCTAAATTACCCCATTTGTGGGATTGTTCTTGGCGAAAGATGCCCACACATTTGCAGTGCAATTCACACACCATGCACCGCTGTTTTTATGCCCTTGCGTTCGCCCTTTTATTCCTCCTCTGCGGAGGGGCGAACGCGCAGGATTCGGCCCCACTGAGCGAGGATTCGATTTCGGCGATGCTGTCTCAATGGCACGCGTTGCCGGAGGCTTCTGTTGAGACAGTGGGCTTGGCCGCAGGTGCGCGTGGATTGGATGAAGTTCCGGGTGCCTTGCATGTCATTTCTGCGGCCGAATTGGAGCGATACGTTTACACCGATCCGATGCGCCTGCTGGGAACGGTGAGCGGGGTGAACATCCAAGAAGAGGATGGATATGGACTTCGACCGAACATTGGCTTACGGGGTTCAGGTTCGGAGCGAAGCTCGCGCATCACCTTGATGGAGGACGGCGTTTTGATGGCGCCAGCACCGTACACCGCGCCAGCTGCGTACTATTTCCCCTCCATCGCCCGGATGAGTTCCATTGAAGTACTCAAGGGCAGCAGCCAGATAGCTTTTGGACCCCAAACAGCGGGTGGCGCAATAAATTTGGTGACCACTCCGCTGGAAGACGCAGCCTCGCAGTTGCTCTACCGATCGGAGATCAGCAGTTATGGAGGCAACCTCATGCACGTTCGCATGGTGCAGCAATGGAGTGGCAAAAATGGAACGTGGGGGGCGCTGGTTGAAGGCATGCAGTTGGGCAGCGGCGGATTTAAGCAACTGCCCGGGGACCAATCGACTGGATTTGATAAAACCGATGGCATCGCCAAAATCCGTTGGACAGCTACTCCTGAACGGCTCCTTGCCCAGAGCATTCAACTCAAGGTTGGCTTCGTCGAAGAGGAGAGCCATGAAACCTATGCTGGGCTGAGTGAAGCGGACTTTGAGGCGAATCCACTGGCGCGGTACGCTGCCTCAGCACAGGACGTGATGCGTGCCGACCAAAACCAAGCGGTGTTTCGCCACGAG
>DJYV01000078.1:0-2051 GCA_002448555.1 Flavobacteriales bacterium UBA6969 | reverse complement strand
ACAAGCTCGACGGGTACCTCGATTCCACGGAGACGCGCATTTCATTGTCCAAACTTTATGCGACCGCTCAAACCAATCGCCTCCAGGAAGACACGCCAACCGGAGAGGCTTTGTTGCTCAAGGCCAACAACCGCTGGTACGGCACGCAGGGCATCCAGCACAGGGGAACCGTGAAGTTTGGTTCGGACCTTTCAAATCAAGTGGTTTACGGCGTTCGGTTGCACGAAGATTGGGTGGACCGCTTCCAGTGGCGGGATGCGTACCGATTGAATAACGGGAACATGAGCTTGGTCGAGGAGGGCACCCCTGGGAGTGCAGGCAACCGCATCGATGGCGGTCGAGCTTTTGCGGGCTTCATTCGGTCCACCCTGCGCTTCAACAATTGGACATTCACCCCCGGCATTCGCACAGAGCGGATGGAATTTTACCGCCAATCGTATGTTTCCGACGACCCGGACCGGACCGGAACACCGGAGGACCGGAGCAACGCCGTAGCGGTCTGGTTGCCCGGGATCGGTGTGACGTACGAGCTGCCCAATGCCGACCATGCATTCATCGGGATCCACCGCGGATTCATTCCGCCAGGCAGCGCACCGAATACGCGGCCTGAATCCAGCATCAATGCCGAATTGGGCTACCGCTGGAGCCGCCGGCACAGCGCCGGTCAGTTGGTGGTGTTCCACAATTCTTACGCCGACTTGCTGGGGTCGGATTTGACGGCAACGGGCGGATTGGGGACCGGAGATCTGTTCAATGGCGGATCGGCGCAAACGAGTGGTTTAGAATGCGAATGGGCCGGGGAATTGGCGCCCAACGCGGCGCACATCGCCGTGCCGTTGCGATTGACGTACACCTACACGCTGGCACGGTTCACATCGGCTTTTGAAAGTGATTTCGATCCGTGGAGTGTCGTGGAGGAGGGAGATTTTCTGCCCTACTTGGCGCCCCATCAAGGCAATGCGCAAGTGTCCTTCATTCGGGGGAACCATTCACTGGAAATCAACGCCCGGTGCGCATCATCGATGCGCGTCGAAGCTGGGCAAGCATCGCCAGAGCCTTCGCATGCCACCGATGCCCTGACGGTTTTGGACGTGATGTACCGGTACCAAGTGAGTGAAGAATGCACGGCCTATGTCGGCGTCAATAACGCGCTGAACACCACCGCTGTGGTGGCCATGCGTCCAGCGGGACTGCGTCCAAACATGCCGCGCCTCTTACGCGCCGGCATCAGCGTCACGTTATAAGGATCAGGCCAATTGTTTCCGGCGCTGCACCTCGCGTCGGATGAGTTCCAACTCCCTTGAGGTTTGCCCGGCGACAGAGGAGTTTTCCTCGGCGCGCCGAATCAAATATGGGATGGTCTCACGGATGGGGCCGAACGGCACGTATTTCGCCACATTCAACCCGGATTGCGACAAGTTGAAGCTGATGTGGTCGCTCATGCCGAGGAGTTGGGCTGACCACACGCGGGGGTCATCTGCCGGGATGCCGGCGTCTTCGAGGCACTTGGCCAAAAGCGCGTTGCTCGCCTCGTTGTGGCTTCCCGCACAAAACGCCACCCGATCGAGGTGTTCCACGCACCACTGAATCCCAGCATTGAAGTCCTGGTCGGTCGCCGCTTTATCGGGCTGAATGGGCGAAGGGTAGCCGCGTTCTGCGGCCCGCTCGCGTTCCTTTTCCATGTAAGCGCCTCGGACGAGTTTGACCCCGAGATACCACCCTTCCTCGGCGGCTTGGTGGGTTAGCGCTTGCAAATACGCTAGGCGGTCGTGTCGGTAGAGCTGAACAGTGTTGAAGACCACGGCGCGTTTGGTGTTGTGCTTGCGCATTTGATCCAAGGCCAGCGCATCGATGGCGCCCTGCAGCCACGTTTCCTCGGCATCGATGAAAATGGGCGTTCCGAGCTCGGCTGCACGACTGCACAGGGCGTCCACACGTGCTTGTACGCGTTCCCAGTCGTTCGACTCCGCAGCGGTCAACTGTTCGAGGTGTTCCGCGGCCTTTTGCAGCAGGGCTGTGGAGGCCACGCCGCTCACCTTGAAGACCGAAAA
>DJYV01000165.1 GCA_002448555.1 Flavobacteriales bacterium UBA6969 | reverse complement strand
GTGCACATGCGCAGTTGCTCATTCGAAAGGATGAGCAAGACACCACGAAATTGATAAACTGCCGCCACGGCCAACCAGGCGGCCCAGCCCAAAGCGCAGACCTGCATCCACACCTCGCCCCAAATCAATACCGGTGCTACGACACCTGCACGAATCAAAAGCATGCGAATGAGCATCAACCGGTGAGGTCGTACTTCAGCTTTTTCCCCAGAAAAGGGAGGGAATAACATCGCATTGAGCCGCTCAGCGTGATCGGACTCCAATCCGGGAATGGCCATGTTCACCCCCCCTTGCGATGGGTCCGATTGAGCTCGTGCTTGGTGGACCTTGAACGTTTCAAAACCAACCAACCGTTGCAGTACACTGCTGCTGCCTTCCAGCATTTGCACCTTGTGCAGGGGAATTTTGAACTCAAATTTTTTCAGCAATCCACCTGATAATTCCAGCCCCTCAGCCTGCGCTCGCACCTGCAATTCGTAATACCTCAGCACCGCACCTATGAGGGAGACCAGCATGCCCACGACAACGACCCCAATGGTAAAAATCGGAATCAGAAGTACCCATAAAAACTTCAGCAAAAACCACGTGTAAATGGGCACATCCGAGAGCCAATCCGAAAGCACACCCTCCAATGGTTCCGCCAAGGCGACAATGGAACCAAAAGCAATCATCGCATTGCGCAAATGATTCTGGGTGAGGCCGACTTTGAACAACCGACCCCAGGACAAGGCAATCAACTGCTCGCCGTCCCGTTCATCGGCCTTTGCAGACGTCTCTTCAGATTGCTCGTTCACTCCAGAGGATAACACCGCCTTCAAGGCTTTCGCATCCTGAGCCTTCAGGGCTGCCAGCTCAACTTCTGCGCCGCTCGATCCGGCCGTATCCACTTTCAGGCTCATGACCCCAAACACCCGCTGCCAAAGCGATTGCTCCAGATTGACCATCTGGATGCGTTCGAATGCAATCGTAATGCGTTCTCGCTCCAATAGCCCGCGGCGAATGACCAAGGCATCATCCGTGACTTGGAAGGTGAATTTCCAGTACTGAACCACAGCACTCAGACAGGCGATAATCAATACACCAAGGCCGATCCATTCCCCATAGGCACGGAGGTTATCCGATACGGCCGCTCCGGCAATAATCGGCCAGAACCCCCGAATAAAGATCCACGTGTACTTGAGGATGTACTGAAAAACAGCCGTTGGATGTTGCCTCCGAGCCGGTGGATGTGCCACTTGTGGCTGGGGCGCTTCGGCTGGATTAGGGTTGGCTGACTCGTTCATCCAATTGTTGCCTGAGGCGTTTGGCCCGTTCCACATCCATGCCCGGTACGCGCAAATTAGCGCCGGAGTTCCCCGCGGTATACAACTTCAAGGTGCACACGTCGAATGCACGCGCTACTGGGCCTTGGGCAACCTCGCTGTGCTGAATCCGGTTGAATGGCACCGTCACAGTCTCGCGCTTGAAAAATCCCGATCGGTAGCTCAAGTCGTGCTCGCGCACCAGCACACCCCGTAGCGGAAAACCTTTGATCTCCTCAATGGCCCATACCACGCCAAGCGCTATGGCAATTCCAAGGACCACCCACACCCCCCACCGCAGGGTATTTACCGCTGTCCATTCGAAATACATCAGGACCCCAATGGCAGCGAAAACGACCAGCATGACCCCAGCATAAACCGCCGCGCGCAGTGAACGGTAGCGTTGCGGAAGCCCTTCAAATTCCGTTTCAATCAAGGAAGGCAGCGCATCAATGCGCAAGGAGTCATTCGAAAACACGGGCATACGATTGGTGCTATGAAAGTACGCGAATCCGCCCAATTTCAATGGTTACCACAGCGTGATTCCCCGAAACGAAAAAGGGACAACGGCTTCACAAGCCCCCGTCCCCTTTCCAATCCGATGTTCTGCGGTTTATTCGCCTTTGTCAGCCATCAATCGACCGCAAATCAAGGCAACCACCAGACCAATGCCCAACCCTTTGAGAAGATCGATGAACACGATGGCCAAAATGGTCACAACAAAAGGAATGAAGTGCTTCATCCCGCTCGCGTACATGCGCTTGAAGGTCGCCGGCTTGGCCAATTTGTAACCGACCACGAACAGCACCGCAGCGAGGCTGCCAAGTGGAATGTACGTGAGCAATGTCGGTGCCAACAGGAAAAACAAAAGCAACCATGCACCGTGCAAGATTGCACTGAGTTTGGTCGCGTTGCCCGTCTGGATATTGGCCGATGAACGAACGATCACCTGGGTGATTGGCAATCCCCCAATCAAACCACTCACCGTGTTTCCAACTCCTTGTGCCAGGAGCTCACGGTTGGTTGGCGTGATGCGCTGCTCGGGATCCAATTTGTCCGTCGCCTCTGCGCACAGCAACGTCTCCAAACTCGCAACCACAGCGATGGTCGCCGCCAAGATCCAAATTGCACTGTTACCGATGGCAGAGAAATCAGGGAATGTCAACAAGGAACCCCACGCCGACGGATCAATACCATTGGCTGCGTGGCTTGTTGGCACATCGACCAATTGCTTTGTCGTCAGTGCACCGCTTCCACTGCGGGTGATAAGGTTCACAGCAATTCCAGCAAGGACTGCTGTCAATGAACCCGACAGCACCTTCGTGAACTTCTGGGCCTTCATAAACGACGTTTCCCACAAGAGCAGGATGGCGAGGCACACGAACGTGACTACTGTCGCCGTGGCCGACGCGTAGCTGATGTTATCGCCGAGGAGCAACAGGACATCAAAGACCTTGTCGGCCTTCGTTGTCCCTTCTGCACCTGCGTAACCAAGTCCGTGTGGGATTTGCTTGATGAAAATGATGATCCCGATGGCAGCGAGCATCCCTGAAATAACGCTGGAGGGAAAGTACCTGCCGACAACACCTGCACGTACGATGCCCAACACCAACTGCGCCAAGCCGCCGATGACAACGGCTAGCAGAAAGGCTTCAAATCCCACTTCTTGAATGCCGTCATAAACAATGACCGCAAGTCCTGCGGCCGGACCAGATACGCCTACATGGCTACCTGAAATGGGCGCAACGATGAGTCCGCCAATGATACCGGCAATCAAGCCGGCGATGGGCTCCGCGCCCGAGGCCAATGCAATGCCCAGGCAGAGCGGCAATGCGACCAAAAAAACGACCAAGGACGCTGGAGCATCCTTTCCAATGTGCTTAAACATGATGTTTGAGAAATAAATGATGAACGAATGACAAAGCAGTCGACCGGACTGCACAACGCGTTAAACCATCATTTCCGGGGGCTCAAACACGCCCCTTCGGTAAGGAGCACTCCATTGCCTGTTCTTCGCAACCGAGCGGCTGAGGACAGTCAAAGACATGACTTTGGGGTTACAATCGGACCATTCCGACCATTTTTTCACCTCGTCGTCTGCTGCCTCTTCTTCGCCTTGTTTGTTTTCCTCGCTGCGCTCATCGTCCGCATCGGACATCAACCACACCACCTCTTCCTCGCCGCTGTTGAATGCCGAAGCGCAGGGCATCGCCACCCAACATACAATGGACAGAATACCGAGGGCACATGCCCAAAACGCACGGTATGTCGACGTGAAAATCACAGCGCGAAATTAATCGATAGAACCGAGGGTTTGACCTATAAAGTTGTCAAAGTTTCCCACCTGAAAGCAATTCCGATGCAGGGTGATCAAACCCATTACAGCAAGATGGAGGGTGAAAAATTCACAGCAATCCACCCCCACTGCTGCCATGCATTCTCCAAGGTCGACCTGTTCTGCGATGCGAACATGGCTTCGGTTGCACGCATGACCGACCAGCCGAACAATGCTTGGACAAAATCTGTCGGTTTGAACACCACCACGGCATCCACTTCATTGGCGTACAAATCGTCAAACGAAGGGCTGTAGAACCGATGGTACCGCACGTCCCAATGTGCCTTCCAAGCCGCATTACCAAAAGGCTTCGTCCAGTGAACGCGCGCATCGGCTATGCCGTTGGCGGGCAGTCCGACGTAAAAATGATCCATCCAACCGTAGTGGCGGTGGTTGGTACCAAGGAAGGGATGGAATGCTCGTCCCCGTGCGTTGCCTTCGAGCCAGTCCAGTGCGACAAGCGCCTTTCCCAAGTTGCCGAAAGCGCCGTGTAGCCCGGCCACACCCATGAACGATGTCGGTTGGCCGTTGCGCTGTTCTTGTGCATAGGCCTCTACCACCCACGACACCGCCTCGTTTTTCGCTTTCCCCGTCCATGTCGCTCCTGAAGTCACCACCGAGGCGGCGGGGTCGAGGGAATTTTTCTGGTCGAAGTACAAGAAGGATAACCGATGCCGATCGGAAGTGTACACATGGTACCCCATGATGCGGGTCAATCCCGCGGGGGCATCCCACGTCAATGCCGCAGTCGTTGTGCCCAACGCTGTGGTTTGATCCCACCGGAAACCGTCCAAGAATCGGCCGTATTGCGACCAATTCACGGCGCCTACAATGCGCTCATTGTCAAATGCAATGCGCTGTCGGCCGACCGTGATGCGGGTTTTGGCATTCGGTTTCCACGCCCCCCACGACTCGGTCGCCGCAAGGGCTCCGTACGTCTGGGTATTTCCGGCCATGTCGCCAAAGGTGCGGACGTCTTGGAATCCAAGGCGAACTTCCCACTTTTCCGTCCCGTGGTGCCAGGTCAAGCGCGTGCGCTGCATGGTCAACAGTTCACCCATCTCGCCTGGTTGACGAAGGCGTTTATATCCATCTCGCCATTCCGTTCGCGGCCTAACCTGAAGGATTACCCGGTCCTCTGTGCCATCCGCATCCTGCGCCTTAACATCCGGGCAGGCCAACAGGCTCAAAACACCTACCACAATCGCTGCATATTGCCGCAGGCCGGGGGATGGATTGACTCGTTCTTTCATTCTCTTGCTGCTCATTTCATCTGCACGTTTCGGACCGCAAAGTAACCGCAGACGGAAGAAGCTCACAACCTGCAGGGCGCAGCAGAGCGTTCTTGTTCCATATGAAGTGAGATGGCTCATGAACATCGCCGTGAACAAGGTGTTACAATTTTGATTTGCAGCACATTACCATGAAGTCTTTTTTAATTGACAGCGCCAATATTGTGCTTTCGGAATCCACCCGCTCCCGAGTGGAACGTGGATTGGTGGCACTGGCCTTGGGCATGTTCATGCTTCACCTGCTGCTGTACGGCATCAACCTGATCTTCGAATTCAACTGGCCGGATGCGTACTTCAGTCACCCCTTGCAGACCCTGTACACGCCGTTCTCTGCCATTCTTGTCGCGGAGGTGTACCAACTCATCCACTACCTGCCAACGTCTTTTGCACGCTCCATGGGCAAGCAGATGGAAATTGTCGCCCTGATTGAAATCCGGTCTGTGTTCAAGGACGTGGACTTCACGACCAAATGGCCGTGGGATGCCGATTTCTTCCCGCACTTGTTGGGAGCAATGGTCGTCGGCACCATTCTGGTAGCCTTCTACCGCGTGTTGCCGCGGCGGATTGCGCGCATCGAGGAAATGGAGCTTCAGCGTTTCATTGAATTCAAAAAAATCCTCGCGGGCTTCCTATTTGCCTACCTCATCTTCTTAAGCGGGTGGTCTTTCTTCACCTGGGCGTACGACCTCTACGCCGGTTCAGACTGGGCGTTGCACGATCCCAATGATTTCTTTTACAACGACTTTTTCACGGCGCTGATTTTGGTCGACGTCTTGCTCTTGGTGATTTCGTTTCGCTACCTGTCCGATTTCGGCCTCGTTTTCCGGAATTGCGGATTCATCATTGGAACCATCCTGCTCCGCCGTGCCCTCGTGATTGAGCCCTGGCATGCCCTCGCCTATGAAACGACGAGTGCACTGTTGGCATTGCTTGTACTCCTTTTGCATCGCGGATTGACAAGCAAAGAGCCTGAAGACTAACGCCGCAGGTCCATCACTTTACCTCCACGGTTCCTTCAAGCGTCGCCCCAAACATGGAGACGCCACGCCCGTCCGGTGAAGACCACGCCCGGAACATGCCGGCGCTGTTGCAGACCAGCGCGATGGTTCCCGTGGCGTCGAGCGCGACCACACCTCCATCGCCC
>DJYV01000076.1:11780-11908 GCA_002448555.1 Flavobacteriales bacterium UBA6969 | reverse complement strand
GGATCTAAAGTTTAGGAAACTTCTATTCTATCCATTGAACTACGGGGCCAGCGCCGGGCAGCTTCTTGTGCGCTTGGGCAAGCACCGAGCGTGGGAAAAAGTGCGCCCAGTAGGACTTGAACCTACGA
>DJYV01000076.1:0-11437 GCA_002448555.1 Flavobacteriales bacterium UBA6969 | reverse complement strand
ATGAGTCCACTGCTCTAACCAACTGAGCTATGGGCGCGCTTTTCAGCACCAAAGATAAACGGGCCAGCCTTCTTCTCCTCTCAAGGAGCTTCAGGAACATCAAACTCCAACTGCCGCTTCGCCAAATCCGCGGCCACCACACGCACCACAATGCGCTCCCCCATCGCGTAATTCCCTCCGTGGCGCGCACCGATCAAGGCTTGCCGATCTTCATCGTAGACGTAATAGTCGTCCGGGAGGCCGTCTTTTGGCACAAACCCCTCGCACTTATTCTCCTCTATCTCCACGAAAATCCCCTTCGGCACCACGCCGTTGATGATGCCGTGGAAGGTCTCTCCCAAGCGGGTCATCAGGAACTCGACTTGTTTGTATTTGATGGAGGCACGTTCCGCTTCGGCCGCGCGCTTTTCCATGTTGGAACTGTGCTGGCAAATGCCCTGGAGCGGGCCAGGACTGGCGGACTTTTCGCCGTCGATGTACTGCTGCAACAGGCGGTGGACCAACACGTCAGGATAGCGGCGGATGGGGCTGGTGAAGTGGGTGTAAAATGGAAAAGCCAAGCCGTAGTGACCGATGTTCTGGGTGCTGTATTCGGCTTTGGCCATGGACCGGATGGCCATGGTTTTGACGACGTTTTCGGCGTTGGTGCCGGCGGCGGCTTGGAGCAAATGGCGCAGCGCCGACTCGGCGTTAGTCGGGTTGATCTTGGGCATTCCCAGGCCAAACTTCGCCACGAATGTGCCCAGCTTCCGCAGCTTTTCCGGGTCCGGACGGTCGTGGATACGGTAGACCGCCGTGCGGGTAGCATCCTCCTGCTTGCCTTCTCCGCCACGGGGTTTGGCCAAATACCGGCTTACGCGCACATTGGCCAACAGCATGAAATCCTCGATCAGGCGATTGGCCTCAAGCATGCGCTTGATCACTAAGCGCAGCGGTTTGCCGGTCTCGTCCAATTCAAACTTGACCTCCTCCGTATTGAAGTCGATACCACCTGCCTTGAAGCGACGAGCCCGCAGCTTTTCGGCCAGTGCCTTTAGGGTCTGCACTTCCTCAGCAAATTCGCCCTTGCCGGTTTCGATGCGTTCCTGCGCCTCGTGGTAGGCAAAACGTCGGTCGCTGTGGATGACCGTGCGGCCAAACCATTCCTTCTTGATGTTGGCCTGTGCGTCCATTTCAAAGACTGCGCTAAAAGCGAGCCGGTCCTCGTTGGGGCGCAACGAGCAAAGGTCGTTGGAGAGCACCTCGGGCAGCATAGGAATCGTGCGGTCCACGAGGTAGACGGACGTCGCGCGTTGGCGGGCCTCCTCGTCCAGCACCGTTCCAGGCTGCAGGTAATGGGTGACGTCGGCAATGTGCACGCCCACTTCCCAGTTCCCGTTGGGCAGCTTCTTGAGCGAAAGAGCATCGTCGAAATCCTTGGCATCGACCGGGTCGATGGTCAACGTCGTCACATCCCGGAAGTCGCGGCGACAGGCCAATTCCTCCGCCGGCACTTCCCGCGGGATAGCCGCCGCCGCCGCCAATACGTGGTCGGGAAACTCATACGGCAGTCCATACTCGGCGAGGATGGCGTGCATCTCCACTTCATGGTCACCGGGGCGGCCAAGCACTTCGACGACCCGTGCAGCCGGTGCGTCAGAAGGGTCGTCCCAGCTGACCATTTCAATGATGACCTTCTGGCCATCCTTAGCGCCGCCGAGGTTATGGGCACCGATGAAAAAGTTGGCATGCAGGCGTTGGTCCGATGGGTAACCAAACGCATAATCCCGGACGCGCTCGATGACGACGACGTATTGTTGGCGGGCGCGTTCGACTATTCGGGACACCCGAGGCGTGTGGCGACGGCCGCGTCGGACCCAATCCACTTCGACCGTGTCGCCCCAAAACGCCGTGCCGGTGTACCCCTTCGGAATGGAGATTTCATTGCCGTCGGGCATCATCACGAACCCCCGGCCGTGCCGCGTGATTTGGATGGTGCCTACAAGGCGGTCGTTTTGCGGAACTTCAGCCAAGATGAACTTACCACGGCCGAGCGATTCCAATCGGCCATCGCGCCCCATTTCCTCGAGGACCGTCATGATTTTGCGCCGCGTGTCGTGGTTCAAAACGCCCAGTGTGCTCGCCACTTGTTTGTGGTTGAAAGGCTTGTTGGGCTGGCGTTTGAAGACCTCGAGGATCTCTTTGCGCAGCTGACGGGGCGGGGTCCGTGGAGGCATGGCCACAAAGATGGTTCCAATCGCCCGGCATTTGCGACCTTTGCAACCGCATGTCTACACGCAGTTATCAACGATGGGCGCCCGAGCATTGGGATGAATACACGGTCATCGACTCCGGCGACGGTGCGCGGCTCGAGCGCTTCGGAGATCTGATCCTCGACCGGCCCGACCCCGCTGCCGTGTGGTCTCGACGGCTCGGAACCGATGCATGGGACGAAGCACATGCTCGATTTGAACCCACCGGCCGCACCAAGGGCAACTGGGTGCCGTTGGACTCAGTGCCGGAAGGTTGGAATCTCAACTACCGGTCGCCGCGGTTGCAGCTGCGCTTCCACCTCGAAATGACCCGGTTCAAGCACGTCGGCATTTTCCCCGAACAAGCGGCCAATTGGGAGTACATCGCTGAACACCTGCAGCCCGGAGACAAATTCCTGAACCTCTTCGCCTACACCGGCGGGGCTTCAATTGCAGCGCGTTCTGTGGGTGCTGAAGTGACGCATGTGGATGCCATCCGACAGGTGGTAGATTGGACCCGCATCAACATGGAATTGAGCGGCCTCGACGGCATTCGATGGGTGGTGGAAGACGCCCTCAAATTTGCCCAACGTGAACAGCGCCGCGGCAACACCTACAAAGGCATTGTGCTCGATCCTCCGACCTGGGGCCTTGGCCCCAAAGGGCAGAAGTGGCGCCTTGAAGACAACCTGCTCAACCTGTGCGCTACCGTCGCGGACCTGCTGGAACCCGGCGGATTCATCGTTATGAATACGTACAGCGGAATTGCCCCCAGCGCCTTGGAAACCGTATGGGAGCGCATCTTGCCTTCCGCCCAATTCGAGGCGGGCGAATTGTGCCTGCGCGGCGAAGATGGCCACTGGATTCCCACGGGTAGCCTCATCCGAATCACCTCCTAACCATGAGCGCAGAATCTCCCATGCTCGGCCTCCGATTGCCCACCGACCCGCGGTGGGTCCAATTGGTCGAATCCAACATTTCCGAAATCCTAACGGACCACGCCTGGTGCGAGCAGAAAGCCGCATCCAACGCCATCAGCACCATCGTGCGCTACCCGGAATTGACCGACCTCGTCGAGGCGCTCACCGAGATTGCTCAGGAAGAGATGGAGCATTTTGGCATGGTTGTCGAGCGGATTAAAGAGCGGGGGTTCACATTGGGCTACGAGCGCAAAGATGACTACGTCGCAGATTTAGCCAAATTCATCAAGCGCGGGGGCTCCCGGGAAGAGCAGCTCGTTGACCGCCTGCTATTCGCCGCCATGATCGAAGCCCGGTCGTGCGAGCGGTTTCGCATGCTTTCCGAAAAAATCGAGGATGCAGCCCTGGCGGAATTCTACCGCGAATTGATGATTTCCGAGGCTGGCCACTACACCACCTTCATCGGCTTTGCCCGCAAGTACGGCGGCAACGTCAACGTTGATGAGCGCTGGCGGCAATTCCTCGATCACGAAGCCGAGGTCATTCAGAATTACGGCAAGAAAGAGACGATGCACGGCTGAGGCGCGTTAAGTTCGCGTCATGACCCGAATCTTTCCCTTTGCTGTTGCCGTGATCCTACTCGGCGCGTGTACCCCGCCTGAACCGGTGTTTACCTCTGAATTAGACATCCGCGACGCGCTTGCTCAAATCCAAAATGCGCGTTTCACGGCCCACCTTTCCAATGACGTCGAAGCCTCCGATTCGCATTGGGAGCGCGAAGTCCGAATCGACTGGTTGCGGTCGCATGCGGTCGGGGATTCCACCTACGACCTGGCCTGGCAGTACGCCGATGCTTTCATCCAAGACGGCGATACCAGCCGCTACTGGGGGCATTTGTGGGCCAGCCGACTCACCTCAATCTCCAGCGACAGCCTGCGCAAAGCGAGCAATTGGGACGCAACCAGCTCCAACAACGCCAACGGCATCCCGAATTATTACGCCTCAATGACCTTGCCGGTCATGCTCACCGACACGAGCTGGTGGGCTGAACAAGTCAGTGATTCCGCTGTGCGTGTTACATGGGAACATCTCTTGCCAAGCGCCGATGAAACCGAGCGATTCGTTCTGACCAAAACCTCCATCGCCGATACTACAGACGCGGACTACCACCCTGAATCACAGGAAGTCCAGCGCTGGATTTTCGAGGCGCCGCATGGCCTTCCAATGCGGTACGAACAGTCGTGGTACTTAGGTGACATGGCGTACGGAAGCGACATCGCCATTGATTGGGAATGGGAGCTGACCAACGAAGGCGCCGTCGAACTCGCTGTGGCCGATTGGGTCGCACCGGAGTGGTCGCGGGAACCCGAGGAGACACCGGCTGTGGCTGGCGGGGGAGATGGGGATTGGTTTGAGGAAGCCATGGCTGCTTTGCCCGCGGTCGGCGAAGCGGCGCCCGCCATCGAGGGGTTGGATTTGGCAGGAGCTGCGACTTCACTCAGCGACCTCGCCGGGGATCTCGTTTACGTTGACTTCTGGTACATCGGGTGCGGACCGTGCATGCGAGCCTTGCCACACTTGGCGCACATGGAGGAGGAATTTGGGCCAGCGGGGTTCCATGTCCTGGGAGTGAACCACCACCAAGACGCCAAGACCGTCAAGCGTTACCTCGACCGCCGCGAATTGGATGTGCAGCAGGCGATTCTAGATTCCCTGCCCGAAGGCTATCCTGTGGTCGCCTATCCGACGTGGTTCTTGGTGGGCCGAGACGGCTCCATCATCGAGCGCAACATGGGCTACGGCGAAGACACCGCGGCTTTCTTGGACTCGCTGGTGAGCGCGAATTTGTAAGCGGATTAGCCCGCCATCATCGCCTCAATATCATCTGCCTCGAGCGGGATGTGGGCCATTAAATCCACGTAACCATCCTCCGTGATGAGGATGTCATTTTCAAGGCGGATACCAAGGTTTTCCTCGCGGATGTAGATGCCCGGTTCTACGGTGAAGACCTGGCCGGCCTGAATGGGTTCGTGCCAGTGGCCGACGTCGTGGACGTCCAACCCAATAAAGTGTGACGTCCCGTGCATGAAATACTTCTTGTAAGCGGGCCAAGCGGGGTTTTGGTTGGCCACTTCATCGGCCGTGATCAGGCCGAGGTCCAACAATTCCTTGGTCATCAACTCGCCCACTTGCACATGGTAGTCGTGCAGGCTGACGCCGGGTTTCAGCAGGTTCATGGCACCGCGCATCACGCTCAGCACCGCGTTGTAAACGGCCCGCTGGCGATCCGTAAACTTCCCGCTCACCGGGACGCACCGTGTCATATCCGCAGCGTAATTACCGTATTCTGAACCCACATCCATCAAGATGACATCGCCGGCTTTGCACTCGGCGCTGTTCTCGATGTAGTGCAACACGCAAGCGTTGAAGCCGCTTCCGATGATGGGCGTGTAGGCGAACCCTCGAGAACCGCGGCGCAGGAACTCGTGCATGAACTCCGCTTCGATTTCGTACTCCATCACACCGGGCTTGACGAACTGCAAAACGCGCTCGAAGCCAGCTTTTGTGATATCACATGCGCGCTGCATTTGGTCCACTTCCTCCTGTGATTTGATCGCGCGCAAACCGTACAAAATGGGCGCTGAGCGTTCGAACTCGTAGTTGGGGTAGTTGGCGCGCAAGGCGGCGTTTTCCCGGTCGGTGCGGGTCTCGACAATGTTGCGGGCCCGGGTGTGCGGGTTGTCGTTGAGGTACAACGCGTCCGCTTCGGCCATGAGGCGGTGGAAGGTGCGTTCAAAGGCCTTGGTCCATTGGATGTTGGCGATGCCCGTTGCGGCAGTGGCTTGGGGCTTATCCAATTTGGCCCCTTCCCAAATGGCCAATTCCTCGTTCGTTTCCAAGGTGAACAGAATCTCGCGATCGTTCGGGTTGTGGGCATCCGGAAAGAGCACCAACACCGTCTCCTCCTGATCTACACCAGTCAACCACAAGATGTCGCTGGCCTGCTTGAACGGCAGCGTTCCGTCCGCGCTGGTCGGATAGATGTCGTTGGAAAAGAACACCGCAATGGAGCGCGGCTTCATCTGCGCCATAAAATTCGCGCGGTTCTTCTTGTACAGGTCGGCGGGAAGAGATTGATATCGCATGAAGCGAAGATACCAAAGCCCTGCCCAACGCAGTATCTTCGTCACATGACGAATAACGCACACCAAGCTCCCAAGCCCGTCGGAGCCTATCCATTTGCCCGTAAAGCCGGTAATCTGCTCTTTTTGAGTGGTGTAGGACCGCGCGTCGCTGGAAGCGACGGCAACGATAGCGGCGTACCCGGACTGTCGCTTGATCACAATGGCAACTTTGTGGAATTCGATTTTGAAGCCCAAGTCCACAGTGTTTTTGCCAATGTAAAAGCCATTTTGGATGCGAACGGGAGCAGCTGGGAGGAATTGCTCGACATCACGGTATTTCTGGTCCACATGAACCGCGATTTCAAAACGTTCAATCGCATCTATGCGGAGTACTTCCCGGACCCAGCGACCCAACCTTGCCGTACCACCATCGAAATCAACCGCTTGCCGACGCCTATCGCCATTGAGCTAAAGTGCGTAGCAACCGTGGCCGATTGAATCGGCGCCATCCACCCACGCAGGAAGGTGGACAATTCTGTACGATGTCATGCTTGATTGACCGGAATTTTCCGAATTTGCCCTCATGGGAGAACGACAAGAATTTGGGGACGACATCCTGAGAAAAGTTGAAGCGCTGTCGGATAAGTACGCCGCGATGGGACAAGATCTAAGCGCGTATTTGGATGGCCTGCTGTTTGCCGATTACCTAACGTATTGGGATTACATCAACCTCGATACACTGTTGAGTCTGCAGCACCCTATCACGCCGTTCCCCGATGAATCCATTTTCATCGTCTACCACCAGATTACCGAGCTGTATTTCAAACTCGCATTGCACGAATTAGAGCAGGTGAACACGGCCGCCCCTGCGGATGCTGCTTCGATATTGAAGCGCGTCAGCCGGGTCAATCGCTACTTCGAAGCGCTCACCCACAGCTTTGAAATCATGGTCGACGGCATGGACCAAGACCAGTTCTTGAAATTCCGAATGTCGCTGCTGCCTGCAAGCGGATTCCAAAGCGCGCAGTACCGGAAAATCGAGATTCGTTCCACGACGTTCAACCGCCTGCTAAACGAAGACCACCGCGATCCGAATGAAAACTACCAGCCCGGTAACATCGAAAGTCTTTACCCCCACATTTATTGGAAGGCAGGAGCCGTCGAACTGGCGTCCGGGAAGAAAACCCTGACCCTTCGTCAATTCGAAGTGAAATACGACCATGACCTCTTGGAGCTCGCGGAAAACACCTTCGAGGTCAACCTCCGCTCCTTGTGGCAGGCGCTCCCTGCGGCAGAACAGACAGACGAATTGAAGCAGGCCCTGCGTTGGTTGGATGTAAACGTCAACATCAATTGGCCCCTCAGTCACTACAAAAGCGCCGTGCGCTACCTCCAGCGCAGCCCCGAAGACATCGCCGCCACCGGCGGAACGAACTGGCAGAAATACCTGCCGCCTCGCTTCCAGAAGCGCATTTTCTATCCGGAATTGTGGAGTGCCGACGAATTGAACGAATGGGGCAAGGGATGGGTCGAAAAAGAAGTGTTCGGTCGCGGTTGATGCAACGTTGGTTCCCCCTCATCATCTTGTGCTGCGGTCTTGTGGCCTGCGGCGGTTCAGGTGAAGGCTCTGTGTTCGTTGAGCCCGAAGCACCCCCACATATCCCGATCGAGCGCTTCGGCGTGGTCTGGCAAGGCCTGGAGGTGGATTCTGGAACGGTCCAGCCCGGTCATTCGCTTTCCCACATCCTCGGCCCCGCTGGCGTCTCGGTAGGGGCCATCACCAACCTCGCCAACGAAACCAAATCCACCTACGACGTCCGCAACATCCGCGCCCAGCAACCCTATTGGATTGCCTTTGACGAAGACAGCGTGCAACCCGCCCGGTACTTCGTTTACCAGCGCAACGCCACCCAATACGCCCGGTTCGACCTGCGCCCACCGTATGGCGTCACCCTGGAATCCTACCCCACTGACACCCTCATCGAACGCGCCCATGGCGTCATTGAGTCCAGCCTGTACGTCGACCTCGAGCGGGTCGGTGCACCCACCAACCTCGCCTTGTCCATGGCCGCGGTATACGCCTGGACCGTGGATTTCTCACGGCTGCAAGAAGGGGATGCCTTCGATGTTTTGTTCGAACGTGTTTATGTCAACGACCAGCCCGTCGGCATGCCACGCGTCATCGTGTGCCACTTCGAACACCGCAACAGGATGCTGCCAGCGTACCGGTTTGACCAAGGCGCAGGCGACGACTACTTTGATGAGGAAGGCAACAGCCTGCGCAAGGCCTTCCTCAAGGCACCGGTGGAGTTCAGCCGCATCAGCAGCCGTTACAACCTCAAGCGTTTCCACCCCATCCTCAACCTCACCAAAGCCCATTACGGCACGGACTACGCCGCACCCACCGGCACCCCCATTTTGGCTGTCGGCGATGGCGTGGTGACCAAATCCAGCTACACGAAAGGCAACGGCAAATACGTCAAGATCCGCCACAACTCCACCTACGAAACCCAGTACCTCCACATGTCCAAGCGCGCCGTCACCGTGGGCGAGCGCGTGCGGCAAGGGCAGGTCATCGGTTACGTCGGATCCACGGGGCTGGCCACGGGGCCGCACGTCTGCTTCCGGTTTTGGAAAAACGGGAAACAGGTCGACCATTTGAAGGAGGATTTTCCACCTTCCGAACCCATCGAAAGCCAACAAATGGACGCCTTTCAGGCAGCTGTCAGCGAATGGCGTGCGCGCATCCAAGACCGGGAGTTTGCTGTCCGTTGAACGGCCCATGCAACCCTCTTCACTTCAGGAGCGTCTTATAAATGGTTAGGTTAACCCGTGGCGCCTGTATCCCCTATTGTGAAACCTGCAAGATCTCGCAAATTTGAAAGGGAAGGGCGTCACGTTTTTTGGGCCTAGCCTTGGGCCTGAAATGCAATCCCATAGTGCTTCATCTGCTGCACCATGGACCGCAAGCCATTGGCTCGCGTGGGGCTTAAATGAGCGTCCAACCCGATTTTTTCGATGAACCAGAGGTCACCTTGAACGATGACCGCTGGAGGCAACCCACTCAACGCCCGCACCATCAAAGCCGCCAAGCCCTTGGTGATAATGGCATCGCTGTCCGCTCGAAATTGAACGTTCCCGTCCCCGTCCTTGGCGGCCAATAGCCAGACGCGGGATTGGCAACCGCGGATCAAGTGCTCGTCCAATTTGTCCGCTTCAGCGATGGGGTCCAATTCCTTGCCCAACTCGATGATGTGCTCGTACCGCTCCATCCAGTCTTCGAAGAATTCAAATTCCTCGGCAATTTCTTCTTGACGTTGTTGGAGAAGTTCACTCATGATCGCGGTTATGAATTGGTTCGGTCATTAACCCCGCAGCATGCGAACGGCCTTGACGGTTGCGGCTACGAAGGTATCGACTTCCTGTAGCGTGTTGTACACACCAAACGATGCGCGCACCGTGCCGGGAATGCCGTAACGCTCCATGAGCGGTTGAGTGCAGTGGTGGCCTGTTCGAACGGCCACACCTTGAGAATCCAACAAGGTGCCGATGTCGTAGGGGTGCGTGCCCTCGATGACAAAACTCACCACGCCTGCAGCTTCCGAGGTCGTCCCGATGAAACGCATGCCCTCGATGCTGCTCAAGCCTTTCCGTGCCTGCGCCGCCAACATCATTTCGTGGTCCATCACCGCTCCGGCCCCTAAGCCCTTCAACCAGTTAAGGGCGACGCCCAGCGCAATCGCACCACTGATGTGCGGGGTGCCGGCCTCAAATTTGTGGGGCAGTCCCGCGTACGTCGTTCCGTTTTCGATGCTCACTGCATCGATCATTTCACCGCCGCCGCGCCATGGCCGCATCGCCTCGAGCAGCATGCGCTTTCCGTACAGCACGCCGATCCCCGTCGGTCCGTAGACCTTGTGGCCCGAGAAAATATAGAAGTCACACCCCACGTCCTGTACGTCCACGTCCATGTGTGGAACGGCCTGACAGCCGTCGATCAATACTGTCGCACCGGCGGCGTGGGCCTGTTCCGTCAATGCCTTTGCATCGTTCACAGTGCCCAGGGTGTTGGACACGTGCACGAAAGCAAAAAGTCTCGGGCCCTTCGCCAGCTTGGCAGCGAGGTCCTCTTCATCCAAAGCGCCGTTCTCCAACACTTCCACCGCTTCGACATGCGCGCCTACCTCTTCCGCGAGCATCTGCCACGGCACGATGTTGGCATGGTGCTCCATTTTGGTAATGAGGATGGTGTCCCCAGCGCCGATGTGGGCGCGGCCCCATGATTGGGCCACGAGGTTGATGGCGTCCGTCGCCCCGCCTGTCCAAATGGTTTCACACGATTCCTCTGCACCGATGTGGTGCTGGACAATCGTGCGTGCATTTTCAAAGGCATCTGTGGCCTGTTGCGAAAGCGCGTGCACACCGCGGTGCACATTGGCATGGTAATGCATCAGGTATTCCCGCTGGGCCTCAATGACCGCAATGGGCTTTTGGGAAGATGCCGCGTGGTCGAGATAGACCAAGGGCTTTCCATTCACCTCCCGGTTCAGGATCGGAAACTGAAGCCGAAGCGCCGCTGCATCCAAGGCCTTGCTCATGCTTCTTCGTTGGGGTGATCGCTCCAAACGTCCCAGCCGTGCTTTTCCGCCAACCGGTGCTCCACCTCCAATCGCACTTCCGGCACCGCGGGCCCTTTCAGGACATCGCCGATGAACGCGTGCACCAGCATGGCTTTTGCGGCCTCCAATCCAACGCCACGCGAGCGGGCATAAAACAGCGCGTCCGAATCAAATTGCCCCACGGTGCACCCGTGGCTGCACTTGACGTCGTCCGCGTAAATTTCCAATTCGGGCTTGGCATTCATGGTCGCTTTGTCGCTGGCGAGGATGTTGGCATTTTGCTGGTACGCATTGGTCTGCTGCGCATCCGGGCGCACGAACACCTTGCCATTGAACACCCCGGTGCTCTTGCCGTACAAAATGCCTTTGTAGTTCTCCGAGCTGGTGCAATGGGCCACGCGGTGATCCACCGTCGTATGGTTGTCCACGAATTCACCTTCTCCCGGGAGGAAGGCACCGTTCAATTCCGCATGGGCACCCTGGCCGTTGATGCGGAAGGCCAAGTCGTTTCGCACCCACGCGCCGCGCACCGTAATGGTGTG
>DJYV01000120.1 GCA_002448555.1 Flavobacteriales bacterium UBA6969 | reverse complement strand
GACGAGCATAGTGAGCCAGCCGGGCCACCCCAGCAAGATGCCGCCCAATTTGATGGCGGCAAGCGAAACGGTCCCCATCACGAGCACGTTGAAGACCAGTCCCAAGTAAAGCGCCCGAAACCCGCGCAACACCGCCGCAGGCTTGCCGCCGTAACGCAACTCGTAGAATTCGATGTCGGTCATGACACCCGACCGGCGCCAAAGCCTGGCGTAAACAAATACCGTAAGCATGCCGGTGAGCAAGAAGGCCCACCACCCCCAGTTGCCGCTGACGCCTTGCTCCCGAACAAGGCCGGTGACAAGGTTGGGGGTGTCGGTCGAGAACGTGGTCGCGACCATGCTGATGCCCAGCAGCCACCAAGGCATGTTGCGGCCCGCCAGGAAAAATCCCGCTGCCGAGTTTCCGACGACCCGCGATGCCCAAATGCCGACGCCGAGGGCCAACAAAAAGTAAGCGCCAATGATGGCCCAATCCAGTGCTGCAATCTCCATGCAACAAGGATAATCAATGCCCTTACAATCCGAGCGCCTTGCGTTGTTTTTGTGAAAAACCCGCGACCACCCGTTCGTAGCTGTGGTCAATCAAGTCGAGGACCAATGCACGTGGAACATCGGCCTCTGACCGGACGGTATTCCAGTGCTTTTTGTTGGCGTGGTAGCCCCCGATGATGCCCGTGTGTTGTTCGCGCAATTCTATCGCGTATTCGGGCTCGCATTTGAGCGTAACACCGTCGAACGCATCGATGTCTGCCAAGGCAAACACCTTGCCCGCCACCTTCCACACGCACGTGTTTTGGTCAAAAGGAAATTCCTCGGTGACGTGGGCTTTGGACAGGCAACGGTCCCTCACATCTTCAAACTCAATTGTTCTCATCGTTTTTGGGCAATTCCCGGTTAAATTGCAACGATTTTCACAAACACCAATTCACATGCGATTCACTTTCCTCCAATTGGCATTGGCCTTGACCCTGCCCGCTCTGGTGCAAGCGCAATGCACTGAAATTTTCATTTCCGAGTACTGCGAAGGCACGGGCAACAACAAAGGCGTGGAGTTCTACAACCCCACCGGCGAAGCCATCGACCTCGCTGCTTACCAGCTGCAGCGCTGGAGCAACGGAGAAGGAACTGCAACGGATTGGACCGACCTCATCGGCACCATCGAACCCCATGGCACGTGGGTCTTGGTCAATGGCCAAACCGAAGACGTGGACTTGGGTGGTGGCGCGACTTCTCCGGCCTGCGATCCCGCGATGCAGGCCTATGCCGATCAATTGGACAACCCGTACCCCGCTCCAACCTACATGAACGGCGATGACGCGCTCGTTTTGGTTAAGAACGAAGCCACGGTGGTGGACATTTTCGGCAAGCCCGGTGAAGACCCCGGCGTAGCATGGACCAACGACGAAGCCAACGGCTACATCGACATCGGTGACGGTGCCACCTGGTTGACCTCGAACCATACGCTCCGCCGCAAGTACGATGTGATGCAGGGCGTTACTGTTCCTCCGGTCAGCTTCAACACCTTCCTCGAGTGGGACACCCTCGTGGTCAACACCTGGGATGGACTCGGCATGCACAGCTGTGCTTGCAGTCCGAACCAATTGGAGGAGTTGCCAGCCGTTGAGACCGCTGTATTCCCCAACCCTTCTGCCGACGGGAATTTGACCCTCTCGGCCACCGAAGCCATCCAACGCGTCACCGTCTACACCGCAACCGGACAGCTGTTGCGTGATGAAAACATGGCCCAAACCGTGCGTGAATTTGCGTTGACCGACCTCGCTAGCGGAATCTACTTCGTGAACATCCACCTCACCCAAGGGCGCACCTTCGCCCACCGCGTGGTGATTCAATAAGCAGTTGATGAAGCGATTGGCAATTGCAGGCTTGGCCCTTTGGCTGAGTGCAGCGTCATGGGCGCAAACCGGTAAAATCACCGGCGTGGTGTCGGATGCCATTACCGGTGAAACCCTGATCCAAGCAAGCGTGCTGGTGAACGGTACCGGCGTGGCCACCGATTTCGATGGCGCGTACACGCTGGACCTCCCCTACGGTGCTTACGACATCACCGTCCAATACATCGGCTACGAGAGTCAAACCCGCTCTGTCACCGTGAACCGTGCGCTCGTGCAGGCCAACTTCAAGCTGAGCACCATCGTTTTGCAAGAGGCCGAAGTCATTGCCGACGTTGCCATTGAGCGCGAAACGCCCGTCGCTTTCTCGAACATCAAACCGGTTCAGATTCAAGAGGAATTGGGTTCACAGCCCATCCCGATGATTTTGAACAGCACGCCCGGCGTTTATGCCACCCAAGCGGGATCAGACGACAACGGCCCTTCGATTTCCATTCGCGGCTTCAAGCAGCGGAACGTCTCGGTGTTGGTCGACGGCATTCCCGTCAACGACATGGAAAGCGGAGCGGTATTTTGGAACAACTGGTTTGGGTTGGATTTGGTGACCCAAACCATGCAGGTCCAGCGCGGCCTCGGCGCCTCCAAGCTCGCCCTGCCTGCCATCGGTGGAACCGTCAACATCGTCACCTCTGGCATTGAATCATCGCGCAAGACGTCGGTCAAGCAAGAGATCGGCAGCTTCGGTTTCACCCGAACGTCCCTCGGCCACACCTCCGGCCGGCTCGACGGCGGCTGGGGCTACACCCTCGCCGGCAGCTTCCAAAACCGCCAAGGTTACTTCCAACAGGATTACAACCGGGCCTTTTTCTACTACGTGAAAATTCAAAAGGCCCTCGGCAACCACACCCTCTCCATCAGCGCGACCGGCTCGCCTTCAGTAAATGCCTCCCGCGGCTATCAGCAGCGCATCGCCACCCACAACAAGGACTTTGCGCGATCGTTGTTCTCCGGCAGCGAGGCAGACTACGAGCGGCTGCGCGGGTACAGCGTGGCCTACGATGCGATCTTCAACGATGGCACCTTGTTGCAACAGGAAGAGTTGGCCGCCTACGACAGCCTGAATGCCTTGTACGGGTACAACTCAGCCGACGACTTCGAGGAGGAAGTCTCCGCCACGGACTTCATCGATACAACGGGACTTGTGAGCTACGGCGACAACTACAATGTGCACTGGGGCATGCTCAACAATGAAATTTTGTACGAGCGCCAGAACAAGTACCACAAGCCGCTTTTTTCTTTGCGGCACAGTTGGCGCGTCTCCGACAAGTTGTATATCTCTAACATGGCCTACGCGAGTTACGGCTACGGCGGAGGTACGCGGTTGGAAAACAGCCTCGGCGGCGGCGACTATACGCCAGACGGGCAAGTCGACTTCCAGAAATTTTACAACTCCAACACCATCGGTGGCCTGTTCGGCCCGCCCATCGACCCGACGTACAGCGACTCTTTGTTGAAGTCCGGGCGCATCCTGCGCAAACTCTTCAACAACCACTACTGGTACGGTGTACTCTCCACCTTCCGCCACGAAACGTCGGAGTCATTGACCCTGTCGGGCGGTGTTGATTTCCGCACGTACCAAGGCGAGCACTACTCCGAAGTCTTTGATTTGCTCGGAGGAGATTACTTTGTGGATACCCGCAATGCCAACGCCTCAACGAACATGCGCTTTGTCGGGGACAAAATCGGCTACCACAACGACGCGTTTGTACGTTGGGGCGGTGCCTTTGCATTGCTCGAGTACAAAGGGTATTTGTGGAACGCCTTCCTCAATGTCAGTGCCGTGACCCAAGGGTACAAGAGCGTCGACTACTTCGCCGAGCTCCAAGAGGACGGCCAGTTCACGACGAGCGGTTGGAAGTGGATTCCTGGGTACACCATCAAAACCGGGGGCAACTACAACCTGAGCGAGTACGCCAATACGTTTGTCAACCTAGGTCACCTTAACCGAACGCCGGTCTTCCGCAACGTGGTGGACTTCGAAAATAACTTCGTCGAGAACACCGAAAACGAGCGCATCAATTCCGTGGAATGGGGCTACAGCTACAGCAAGTTCCCGTTCAGTGTGAACGTCAACGCCTACTACACGGATTGGCAAAACCGCCCGTTGCAATCGCTCCTCCGCTTCGAAACCGTCGAAGGCGACATCGTTCGCGCCAACGTGAATTCGATGAGCGCACTGCACAAAGGAATTGAAACCGATGTCGCTTGGCGGGTGCATCCGTCGCTGACCTTGGAAGGGTACATCAGCCTGGGCGACTGGCGTTGGACCAGTTCCGAGGACAGCCTTGTGCTGCTGGATGACGACAGCAACCTCCCGTACATCGATGCCGAGGGCAATCCAGCTGTCGTGCAGTACAACGCAGAAGGCGTATCGGTAGGCGATTCGCCACAAAGCCAGTACAGCGTTTCATTGAAGTACAGCTACAAGAACATCTACATCAAGCCACGCTACACGGTGTTCAGCCGCCACTATGCGGATTTTGACCCCTTCAGCTTGAACGGCGAAAACGAGGGCCGTCAGTCGTGGCAAATTCCGACGTACGGCCTCCTCGACCTCCACGCCGGTTACAACTTCACCGTGAACGAGACGAACATGGACGTGCGCCTGAGCGCGTTCAACATTTTGAATACCGTTTACCTGAGCAACGCCCAAAACAACGATGCGTACGGCGAGTGGTACTTCACCAATCCCGACCGCAAATACGCCTTCAGTGAAAACAACTTCGATGCCGGATCTGCCAGTGTATACATGGGCTACGGCTTCCGCACCAACCTCAGCATCCGCATCCGATTCTAACGCATAACCGCATGAAAAACCTCCTGACCTCCCTCCTCTGCCTCGCGGCATTCACCGCTTGGGGCCAAACGGACATCCTCGACGCGCGCACCAATTACAGCGTCGGTCAAACCGTCACCGTCACGGGCATCGTGACCTCCGACGGCAACCTCGGCATCGTCCGCTACCTTCAAGATGAAACCGCCGGCATCGCATTGTACCCCGGTGGGCAATGGACGCAAAACGGTTGGCCCGACCCGCAGCCAGGCGACGAATTGACCATGACCGGAGCGCTCAGCGAATACAACGGACTCCTCGAGGTAGGTCCCGATGGCATCACCGATGTCACGGTCCTTTCAACCGGCAACGAATTGCCTGCTTTCCAGACCATCACGCCGAACGACATGAACGAAAGTATGGAGGGTGAGTTGGCTTACATCCCGGACGTCGTGTTCACCAATGGAGGCACGATGATCACCGGCAACAGCACGTTCAGCTTTACGGCAGCCGGCGAAGACGGCATCATCTACGTGCGCAACGACAACGAACTCGTTGGGCAGGTGTTGCCCGCAGGCGAGGTAGACCTCTACGGCGTGGTTTCCCAGTTTACGTTCGACGGGGTGGGCGGTTACCAACTGCTTCCGCGCGGCAGCGGGGACCTCGTTCCCACGTCTGCCATCAACTTGAGCACCCAAGTGGACCAAATCAACATCACCACCACCAGCTTCGATCTCGTGTGGAACACGGACGTACTGGGAGATTCACACGTAGAATACGGACTCACTCCCGACCTCGGCATGGAGGTCGTCGATGACATGCAAGTCTTGGAACACCAAATGACCTTGGAAGGCCTGGAGCCGGGCACCATTTACTACGCCCGTGTCATTTCCATTGCGGGCGAAGATTCGACCGCTTCGACCATCCGCCCGTACGCGACCGTTTCGGAATCGCCGGGCTACATCCGCGCCTACTTCACCACCCAGGTGGACAACAGCGTAGCGACCATTGAGCAGGCACAGGCATTGGGCACCAATACCAACGATACCATCGCGGCCTACATCACTTCGGCGCAAAACACGCTGGACATCGCGGCGTACAATATCAACAACTCCGCCATCGAGCAGGCCATCAACACGGCCATCGCCAACGGCGTGCAAGTGCGTTACATCGCCGAAGGACAGAATGCCAATTTGGGCTTGAGCGCCATCGACGACAGCATGCCCATCCATTTCCGCACCGACGGCATGGGCAGCGGGATGCACAACAAATTCATCGTGGGCGACCGCGACGACGCGCAGAACGCCTTTGTCCTCACCGGTTCGACCAACTTCACCACCGGCAACCTCAACACCGACCCCAACAACGTCATCATCTTGGGCGACCAGAGTTTGGCCCGTGCGTACACCTTGGAATTCGAAGAGATGTGGGGATCTACGGGCATGGAGCCTGACCCTTCGAACGCTAAGTTCGGTGCATCCAAGTCCATCAACACGCCCCGTCGCTTCCTCATCGGCGGCAGCCCCGTGGAGTTGTACTTCTCACCCACCGACGGAACGACTTCTGCCATTCTCGACGCCATCGAATCAACGGACTACGACCTGAAATTCGCTGTATTGAGCTTCACGCGAAATGACTTGGGGGCGGCCGTTGTGGACGCAGGATCGAGTTTGTTCATCAATCCGGTCGGTGCGATGGAGAATATCAATGATACCGGCTCGGAATACGAGACGTTGCTCGATGCGGGCATTGAGATCTATTCGCACCAAGGCATCTCCGGCCAGTTGCACCACAAATACGCCATTGTCGACCACAGCCAAGCCCTTTCCGATCCGACGGTTGTCACCGGTTCGCACAACTGGTCCACCACGGCCGAGACGACCAATGACGAGAACACACTGGTCATTCACGACGAACGCGTGGCGAACCTGTACTACCAGGAATTCACTGGATTGTTGAACGGTATGGGCGTCGGCATCACCGAAGCGGCGACGATGCAAACAGCATGCACCCTCTATCCCAACCCTGCGGCCGACCAACTGACTGTTGCGGTTGAAGACGTCTCGGGCACATGGCTGCAGCTTCGGGACGCGAGTGGCCGGTTGGTGTTGGAACGCCAGATCACGGCACAGACCACGCGCCTCGACATCGGTCACTTGAATCCTGGGATTTACCTCGTACAGTACGGCGAAAGCCTGCCTGCGCGGTTGATTGTTCGCTGATTCAGCGCAGCAAACTGAACGAACCGGTCAACGTTAGCACCGGGTCGCCGTTCGGCGGGTACAGTGTTTCGCCCTCGAGGGTGATGGTGCTGAAAATATGCAAGGCAATTAAAACACTGACCTCACAAAGGGAGGGTTTGTCCAAAGCGAGCAACATGAAAACCGGATGCCACCACAGTCCGATACGCCTGTGACGTGGTGTCCAAGCACGGGTTGGTGTGGTTGAGGTGGATGAAGTACACCTTGGTTTTTTCGGATGAAGGCACCCCCCCAAGGCGCTCCATCGACTCCACCATGAACGGATGCGGAATTTCCGCCATGTCCCGGTATCCCACCTCCTCAGCATCGTAAAACGTCGCATCGAGAAAAGCGTAATCCACCTTCGCCAGCTCCTCTTCGAGGGCGCGCTCCCACTGCTCCCATTTGTTGATGTCCGGAATGAACAAGGCCGCATGGCGCGGACCCTCGATCCGGTAACCTACGGTCTCAGAGTATTCGTCCCGGTGCGGAACGCGAAGGGGCACCACCCGAACGGATTCACCGATCGAAACGGGCTGCAGCTCGGTCAGGCTGTTCAACCGGATGTTTCCCAACTCCACCAACTGGCTCCACGGACCGTTCGTGGTCAAGAATTCACGGAAGCGGGGCATGGCCCAAACGTCCACATTGTTCGCCCCCAACGCTTCGCGCCCCAGGAACATCAACCCGCTGTAGTGGCCGATGTGGGCATGGGTCAAAAACACGGACAACCGGTCGAGCGGGATGTCCTGGGCGGATTGGAAAGCTTGGAGCTGAGATGGAAAGTCTGGGGTCGACTCGAACATGGCCCCAACGCTTTCACCGTCCGCGTTGGTGTCCGTCACTCCCAGGCAGACGACTTTCCGGTCTGTCGCCGGTCGCAAAAACAAGTTGCGGCAGCACGGTCGGTCGCACCCGATGTGGGGCGCACCGCCATCCTGAAGGGTTCCCAACACCTGCAGCATCGGCCCATCGACGGCGTATTCTTCGCGTTCTCCATCTCCGTCAAAACAAGCAGGCAGGCTGAAAGCCAACAACGAGAGAACGATCACGATTTGAAAACGATGCATGGGGCTGAAAATACCAAGTTAATGATCGTGTGTGACAGCTCTACACACCTGCTTGTTCCCAAATTTTGACTCCCACCTCCCATCCAGTCCACGTGCGGCGTATCTTCATCCCATGCATTGGTTGAAGACTGTACTGGCGTTTACTGGCTTGCTGGCGGCGCACGCGGCCGGCGCGCAGTTGACCATCTCGGAAGTATCTGCCCACAATGGTGTCACCGACATCCAAGGCGATGCATCGGATTGGATTGAGCTGCGTAACGACGGCGGGCAAGGAATCGAATTGGGCGGTTTCACGCTCAATGACGGTTTCGGAACGAACGGCGCAGTGCCGTTGCCGAACATCACCTTGGATGCTGGTGAACGGCTCCTAATCCTCGCTTCCGGCGAAGACCGCACCTACCTGCCTGAAAACTGGCGCTGTCCGGCCGTCGAAGGCGATCAATGGCAGTACGCCGTGCCGACGCCCCCCTTTGCCGACGACTGGCGGTTACCGGGTTTTGATGCCTCCTCCTGGTTCACCGGAGTGGGTGGTTTTGGATACGGGGACAACGACGATGTGACCATCGTTCCCAATGCCGACTGCATCTTCTTGCGGAAGGAATTCGATGTAGCGAGCAACGAAGATTACGGCTACTTGTCCCTTGCAATCGACTACGACGATGGGTACATCGCTTTTTTGAATGGCATTGAAATCGCCCGTTCGTCCAACATGGCGGGCGTCGCAGGCGTCGCCGGAGATTTCGCCACAGCCTACACCGAAGCCGTGCTTTACGCTGGCGGCCAACCCGAACAGTACATCTGGAGAGCTGAAGAATTCGAGCCCTGGCTGGTCGAGGGCACCAATGTGTTTTCGGTTCAAGTGCACAACTTCAATGCGGAATCATCGGACTTGAGCATCCGTCCGTTTTTGGGATTGACTCGTAAGGACGGCGAGCTCGAAGCCTGGTCGCAGCCGCCAACGTGGTGGCCGGAATTTGAAGGGTACTGCCACGTGCCGTACCAGCTCAGCACCGGCGAGTCCGTCGTGCTCAGCAATGCCGATGGCGACGTGGTCGATGCCCTGCCGATCCACCCCGACCTGGAAGCAGGGTACTCGGTGGGACGCCTCGAGGGCGAGACCGAGGACTGGTGCATTTTCGACGCGCCCACCCCGGGTGAAGCCAACCAAGGAACGATGTGCTACACCGGCATCGCTTCTGCACCGAGTCTAACCGTTCCTTCGGGCTGGTACGACGGTGAACTCGCGGTGAGTATTGCGGGGGCAACCGCGGGCTACACTGCACGCTACACCACCAACGGCGACCTCCCGACTACTTTGTCCCCGGTCTTTCCTGATGGAGGCTTGCTCTTCGATGCGACCACTTGCTTGAGCGTTCGGGTCTGGGACGACGGAAACGAAGAATTGCCGAGCGATGTGCAAGATGAGGTCTACATCATCGATGAATTTGATCCGGACATTCCGACGTTCTCCATCCTCGTGAACGAAGCCGACCTCTGGGATTGGAATACCGGCATCTACGTCATGGGACCCAATGCGGCGAATGATTATCCCCACTTCGGTGCCAACTTCTGGGAGCCTTGGTCCCGGTTCGCCCGCATGCAGTTTTTTGATGCCGACGGCACGCTGCAGCTGCGGGAAAACATGGACCTCGAAATCCACGGCGGCTGGTCGCGCGCGGAGCCACAGCGATCGTTCCGGTTGGATTTCAAAAACGAATACACCGGCAACCTGGAGTGGCCGCTGTTTCCCGACAAGCCCGAAAGCGTCACCTTCAACAACATAAACTTGCGGAACGGCGGGCAGCACAGCTGGGCGACCAAAATGCAGGATGCCTTGATCAACCGCATTGCGATGCAAACCCAAAATGTGGCAGGCGCTTGGCAACCTGCCCACCTCTACTTGAACGGTGAATACTGGGGGTTGTACGGTGCACGTGAGAAGTACGACGAACACAGTATCGCCTACGACTATGACGTGTCGACGGATGACGTGGATCTCATCGGTCCCCAAGGATCGCTAGCAGGGTCCGACGATGCCTTCTACACGGACATTAACGTGTTGCAGTCCACCTCGACGATGAGTTTATCCTTCCTGCCTTTGTTTGAATCGCTTTTCGACGTCGATAATTACATTGATTATTTTGTTTTCGAGACGTACATCCAAAATATGGATTGGATGGGCATCGCTTGGGGCCTGAACAACGTCAAGGTTTTCCGTCCCTCCTCCGAGGGCCGCTGGACCTATTTACTTTACGACACCGATGCAGGGTTTGGCTTCTTTGGCGGAAGCATCTACGACAATTACATCGAATCGGCACGTAACCCCGGATTTTCCAGCGTACACAGTGAGTTGTTCGACCACGTCTTGAACAACGCTCCTTTCCGAAGGCGGTTCATCAACCGGTATGCTGACCTCGTGAACACCATTTTTCAGCCGTGGGCCTTTTCCGTCGAGACCAACATTGCAGTTGACGCCATCGAAACGGCTATGCCCCACCACATCAACCGGTGGGATTCACCGCCATCAATGGGGTCGTGGCTGAACAGCATCAATGCGATGGTGACCCACAACCAAAGCAGGGTGAATACGTCGCGCAACCACCTGATGCAGAGTTTTAATTTACCCAACCCTTACGAATGCTCACTCGATGTGGTCCCCGCGATGTCAGGTTTAGTGCGCATCAACACGATCACGCCCGGTCCACTGCCGTGGGATGGGATCTATTTCGAAAACGTTCCCGTCGAAATTGAAGCTATCGCCCAGCCCGGCTACCTTTTTGAAAAATGGGAAACCAACCAGCACATTGCCAGCGGAGAAATGGAGCAATTCATCAAGCTGAACACCATCCCGCTGTTCACAGACGATTTGTACCAAGCGCATTTCATCCCCTGCCCGGAGGACGCGAGCGCCACCGTTGAAGCCGGCGATGCGGGTTTATCAGTGACTACAAGCAACGTGCCTTATGCCGATTCCATCGCGTGGCACTTGGATGGAGTCACGGTGGGCATGGGCACCGGCTGGTGGCCAGAATTCTCTGGAAATTACTCGGCAACGGTGTACTTTGATGGCTGCAGCATCATGGCAGGAGAAACGTATGTGGAGGGGCTTGGCACCATGGCAGTGGAGGCGGTGGAAGCCAGCCGGCCAACCATTTACCCGAATCCGGCCCATGAGCGGGCGTTCATCCAGGTCCAACCCGGCGCCACAGTGCGCGCCTTCAGTGCGCATGGGGAACTCGTCCAAACCACGACGGCTGGAGCCGACGGCATCGCAACACTCGACCTACGAAATTGGCCCGAAGGCATCTACATCGTGCACTCCGGGCCAATCCGAGAAAAGTTAATCGTTCAGCGCGGCGGCTGAACCGCCAGCGGGATCAAGAATTGATCTCCTTCCGGCGGCGCTGGTCCTCTGAGAAGGTGTCCAACCCGTCGGCTGTACCTTCGGCGCTCTTCTTGGTGTCGAGGCGGCGCATTTCATCGAACAATGCGTCAACCCGATCGTAATCCTCGAGCCAGATGTTGGCGTTGATGAGGTTGAGGTAGAGCAGCCCTGCCATTTTGCGGTTGATGCGGGCCTTTTTGTTCTCAAAATCGGCTTCGGTCAGTACCTGCTCCCAAACCGCAACACACGTAAGGATACCTGCCGCCGCTTCTTCTGGCCTGTCGATGTATTTCTCCATGGCCATTTTCATGTCCAATGCGGCGCTGTTCAAGTCCGTGTAATCCACCTTCTTCTTCGTCTTGGCGTGGTAAATGGTCATGGGACGGATCTTCTTCGAGAAGCAGAATCGGTCGTTTAGGATGCTCTTGATAGCGATACAGCCCGCCTCCACAGACATCTGGCTTAATCGATTATTAACTGCCATTTGGTCCCACGCCTTGTTCAGGGCAGACTTACTCGTGTATTTGTCCGAGGTATAGTTCGTGAAATCCTCTGAGGATGTCAGCACTTCATCGATAACGATGGATCCGTCGGGAAGCTCCAGCGTAAATCGAATCGGCTGTCGGTACTTCATCGTTCGATAGTACTTATATGAGATGTTACCCTCTTTATCCCTTGACTCCCGCCGAGCATCTTCTGGATCAGAGGATTCATAGTTCAGAATTTCGATGGTAACCACCGCACCATCATCCATTCGGGTCATCCCTTCCATAACAATCTTGGAGCTTATGAGGCCAGGCTCAAACACACGCTCCATTGCTACCGGCTTTCGAGGGAGAATGAGTTGCGGCTTCTTCTCATCAAGTAGTGCGCGTTCCAAGATCTTTGCACCGGTGCCTTTGGCATTGTAGGCCTCCATCTCGGCTGCGTAGGTCTCTTGTGCCAGTTGGGTGTCGATCTCCCACTGCTGAAGTTCCTCTTCGAACTGATCGCGGTACGATTGTTTGACCACCACGTTGTATGTGGTCACACCGTCTGCTAGGGGTTCCCTTGGGCGGCTAATGTATTCCACCTGAATACTTTCGCGCTGAACGTTTTGGGCGTTGACAGTGGTAAACGCCAAAGCCGCTAGGGTAAGGGTAAGGTATCTCATTACAGTTAAAGTAGAGACGGAATGTATGGACTTATTCCCTCTTTTATTTGCTGCGGGGTTGGAAATCTTCTCTCTCTGTACGTCGAATTAGCTATTATCCGCTAAAAGGCCAAGGTCGCCGACACCCACGGCGCCGCAAACCCAAAGTCTCCGCCCAGCACGCCGACCATCCCGTAGTCCCATAGCCAACCGCTGCGCGTGCTCAGGTTGCGGATGCCCATTGAGAGGATGGCAAACCCATCGGACTGGGGATTAAAACCGTTATCGACGGGCACGTACGAAGAGATGAGGCTCGCGCCCGTAATGCGGGTGGTGTACCGCAGATTTTGCACCCAGTAGTTCTCCGTGATGAACCAGCGGTTTTCTGAAATGCGGTTCATTGCGCTGATGTTAACCAGCAAAGGACGGACCCACTCTTGGTCGTATTCCGATATGTTGTATGAGTAGTAGTACTGACCGGGATCCCAAACATATTCCGTGGAGTCCGTGGTGTACGCGAAAACCTCGCCCAAACCGTCTTCTATTTTGGTTCCTGTGCCGATGTTGATGGTGACGTTACGGTCCTCTGTTCCCCACGTCATGTTGGCAAATACCAACCCAATGGGCCGATCGAAATTGCCGTAGTAATCCATGAAACCGATGCCGCCGAATGATGCGTAGGTATTTGGACTCAACTGCTTTCCGATTTTGACGGATCCTCCGGCGCCGACAAATGAAAGAAGACCACCGATTGTGATGTTTTCGGTCACCCCAAAACTCACCGAATTCAGCGCAATGTTGGATTGAAAATACCCATCACCTTGCCGGAGTTGAATGCCTGAAGGCGCGAAGAAGTAGCGGCTTGACTGCGGATTAAGAGCCATTTCACGTCCTTGAAACGCCTGGGCCAGCAGTTCGTATTCCCGCGCAGCAAGGGTTGACATGCCCTTCACCAAGTACTTGGGTACGCGCACCACACCCAACTGCATTGTTTCAATCACAATCTCCGAATCGCTCGATTCAATCAATTCCCCCATTCGGGAGGTTCCATCAAACATCACCAATCGGACATAAGAGGGATTTGTTGATTCGACAGGGGCGGTTGTTTGCGCCGAACTGAAAGTCGATGTCATAACCGCAACGAAGAGTAGAATCAGGGGTCGCATGGAGAAGATATTTTTTGTATTCAGCAAAGAACCGAAAATTCAGGCAGATGGTTGTGATAGGAATTTTTACCTATAAATCACGAAATTGCCATATGAATTACATGGCATTCAAGTGGCTATTTCGGGCGTTATTCTTCCTTACCCTCACCGCCACAGCCTTGGTCAGTACAGCGCAATTGGGCATAACCTACGGGGATGCACAAAACCTCGGAGGTGGCTGTTACCGCCTAACGAATAATTCCAATAATCAACGTGGTTCAGTCTGGTACTTTGGGACCGTCGATGTGTCTGAGAGCTGGGAGATGACTGCAGACGTGTACCTCGGCACGAACAACAGCGGCGCGGATGGAATGGTATTTGTCATTCGGAGTTCGGATGCGTCTGTTTTAGGAGGAAACGGTGGAAGAATGGGGTACGGTGGAAATGCCGCAACAAGAATTGAACCAAGTATTGGTGTTCAAATGGATACCTACCAAGGCAACAATCATGGAGACCCCTGGTACGACCACCTCGCCATCCACCGTGATGGAGCGGTCAACCACAATTCTGGGGATGCGCTAGCTGGTCCCGTTCCCGCATTGACCTCGTTCGGTAATATCGAAAACAATACTGAATACGCCCTTCGGGTGACCTACAATGCGAGCACACAAATGATGAAAGTGTATTGGAATTGCGTGGAACGGTTATCTGAAGTCGTCGATATTGAAGGGATCATCGGCACAAACGAAGTAAAGTGGGGATTCACCGCAGCGACCGGTGGGCTCGATAATGTGCACCGTGTATGCAATGCCAACTGGGAGGTAGTGGAAGACGTCATCGCACCAGCTGCTTCCACGTGCGCAGGTGAGCCTGTAGAGTTGACCATATCGGATTATGCGCTCAATCCCGTTTGGTCACCATCAACTGGCTTGTCTAGTACCATTGGCAACACGGTAATTGCCAGCTTGGACCAGAGCCAAACCTACACCGTCACCTACGAGGACGTTTGCGAGGATGAATTCACCCTCGATGTGGAAGTCAATGTCGCCGAGCTTCCCGCAACCAACCTACCGCTTGACACCATCGCTTGCAATGACAACGCAGTTACATTGAACAGCGGTCCTTGGCCCTCGGGAATCACAGGCGTATGGGATGATGGCAGCACAGGCGAAACCTTCACCGCGAGCGCCCCCGGAACATATACTTTGACGTTGGAAGAAACCGCCAGCGGTTGCACGGCGACTGAAAGCGTTGAAGTCATCAATGTCACCCTTCCCGAGATCAGTCTCGGTGACGACCAGACCACCTGTCCATACGAATCGGTCAGCTTTGATTACTCCAGCTTTGACCCCAACCTGTCGTTCGCTTGGAATGGTCTTCCTGGCCCAGCGACCTACATCACGGCTGAGACCGGCACGCTCACGTTGGAATGGGAGCTCTCGGGGTGTACTGCGAGCGACGAGATTCAACTCAGTCACCACCCCACCTATGCAGTCACATGGGAAGAAGACCCCGTGGTGCTCTGCTTGGACGAGGTGGAAGCCTTAGCAGCAGTGGATGCGGGCTGGTCCAGTGGAACCGTAACGTGGTTGTGGAACGATGGAACAACGGCCAATGCCCTTGACGTCAGCCAAGCTGGGAACTACAGCGTTCAAATCACTACACCGAATTGCGAGTACACGTACGACCTCGATGTCGAATATTCGCTGAATCAAGGCGTGGACCTTGGCGCCGATGTGCTGCTGTGCGCGAACGAATCAGTGACCTTCGCCAGCGGGTACCCCGCAAGTGCTACAACATGGATTAGCGGCGGCGACGCCAGCGGCAGCCAAGCCGTGAGTACCACGGTCGATGCCTCAGCTGACTTGGTGATCGCTGAAATCAGCATCGGCGAATGTGTCGAACGGGATACGTTGGAAGTCACCCACGTTCCCTTCTTTGATGGCGGCTTGCCCGATGTATTGGATTTGTGCTTGAACGACAGCCTGTCGCTGGTGGCTGCGTCCGGAGCCGATGGTTACACCTGGAACAACGGCGTTGATGGGCCAGCGCAATGGGTGAACAGCTCTGGCTCCTACAGCGTCGAATTGGCCGTTGACGGCTGCGTATTCACCGATCAAGTAACGGTGAGTCCTTCTGCCAATACCGGCATCTCCCTCGGTCCGGATGCCGTCGCCTGCGATGGTGAAGAAGTTGTATTAGCGAGTGGATACACCACCGCAGAAACGGAATGGTGGATCAACGGAAGTCCAGAAGGCAACGGCTCGAGCTGGACCGTGCTCGACGAAGACGCCACCGTCATCGCTGAAGTCACAATAGGTGCGTGCGTCGAACGCGACACCATCGCAATCGACTACGCGCCGGTGTTCAATACGGGCTTGCCGGTATCGCTCCCACTTTGCAACGGCGACAGCACGTGGCTCGCCGCCAATGTAGGGGCGCCGGAATACCAGTGGAGCAACGGCGACACCGGTTCCGGCACATGGGTTGACAGCCCCGGCACATACACCTTGGTCACCCCGGTTCAAGGTTGCCTCTACGAGACGAGTGTGGCCATCCAAAACGTACCGCTGCCGGTCTTCGATTTGGGTGCGGATCAGACCATTTGCGACGGGGAGAGCCTGCTGCTCAACACCGGCCTGCCCACAGCCGATGCGACCGCTTGGTCCACCGGTACGGACGCTCCCACCCTCGAGGTTTCCTCAGCCGGGACGTACAGCGTCACCGTTACCGAGAACGGCTGCTCCTCCACCGATGCCATCACCGTCGGCGTTCAGGCATTGCCGGTTTTTGACCTCGGGCCGGACCAAATGCTCTGCCCGGATGAGGAAGCATACTTCTACATTTACCCGTTGCCTGAGGGCGCGACGTTCAGCTGGAACCTTGCGCACTACGAGCCCGCGCTGACCACCAATGCGCCCGGCACCTACACCGCCCTCGTGAACTGGAATGGCTGCTTGTGGACAGATGAAGTCATGGTAGACCGTGCAGCCAATCTGTTCGTCGACATCGTGGAACCCTTGTCATTCTGCGAAGGCGAATCCGTGGTCGTCAGTGCCGAAAACCCGGACAACCTGTTTCCCATCGGTTACAGCTGGAGCAACGGCGAAACCACACCGGCCATTCGGATTGAACGTCAAGGAATTTATGAAGTGACGCTGGCCAATGCCTGTGACACCCTGAGCAAGTCATTCGAGGTGAAGTTGGATTACTGCGAGTGTCCGGTATACGTACCCAATGCGTTCACGCCGGATAACGACGGTGCCAACGATTTGTTCAAGCCCGTTCTAGGCTGCGAACCGGACAGCTATCAATTGGAAATCTTCAACAGGTGGGGCGATATCATCTTCGCCTCGGACGACCCGGAAACGGGGTGGTTCGGACAGGTGGAAGCGGACCCTTCCTCTTCAGATTACTCGGGTTATTTCACGCGCAGCAATGTGTATCACTGGCGCATCAAGGTGGAATTTCCCGATGAAGACAACCCTTTGTCACCGGCGCTTCTTCAACTTCAAGGGCATGTTCACTTGATCCGCTAAGATTCAGCGCTTTACCACGGGCAAAGTTGCGCGCCCAGCTTCACCTGTCAGAATTATGACTAACGGTCCCGCAGGCCATGCGTCCGCAGGCAGTGCCATGGTCGCCCCTTGCCAAGGGCCTTCATCTAGCAAGGATCCCGTGCTACTGAAAATGTGCCAGCGATCGAAGTGATCGGCCGCTTCTACCCAAATCGGGCCGTCCGCTGCCGGGTTGGGAAACACCCGCAATCGTGGAGCTACATCGGCAATACCGGAAGTAGAACTCACACTGACTAATGTGATCAACTCATCGAAGGCATATGTCCCGTCGTAGTCGAAGAAGGTATTCATCGGCGAGCCGGTGTCGTCCAAGGACTGGACCGTGCACGTCCCATTGGAACCTCCCCAGGTAGCGCCGTTCATGCCGTCACCGTATTCGTCAGTGAGCTTGAAGGTGAAGCATCCGGTGCCAGTAAGTTCGAGGGGGATCTCGTACAGAGTTTCACTTTCGTAGCTGCCTGGTTGGCCGATACCTACGATGAGCCCGAACGAATTGCGGACCTCCCAACCGGTTTCCTCACCCCAGCTGTCGGTGAGCAAGGTGATAAGCCATTGTGAGGTGGCAGATTCAGACACTGAGACTTCGGCGGGGAGCGCGTCATTGGCCACATTTTCATCCGCAGCTAGAGCCCGAACAGTGAAATCAGTATTGGCTTCGAACGCATAGGAACCCAAGGTGAATTCAGCTGTCTGATATGTGTCCAATTCGCCGGTCCAGTCCGAACTCAA
>DJYV01000045.1 GCA_002448555.1 Flavobacteriales bacterium UBA6969 | reverse complement strand
GCAACCGGTATTTTTGCACCATGCTGTACCCACATTTGAACGGAAAGCGCGTCATCTTGGCAAGTCAATCGCCGCGACGGTTAGAACTGGTCAAGGGCCTTGAACTCGAGCCAGTGACCTGGCTGAAAGAAGTCGATGAATCCTTCCCTGAAGAGATCACTGGTCCCGCCATTGCGGAATACGTCACGCGGTTGAAAGCCGAAGCGTATTGGGACGAATTGGGACCGGACGACGTGCTGATCACGGGCGACACGATTGTCTTGCTCGGCGACGAGGTTTTGCAGAAGCCCGAAGACCGAAACGAAGCGATTGGGATGCTCGAGCAATTGAGTGGTCGAATCCACACGGTGGCCTCGGGCATTGCCGTCACGACCCTAAAATCCGGCATTCAATCCACTGTCGACACCTGCGAAGTGACGTTTCGTCCCCTCGAACGGACGTGGATTGAACACTACATCGACACGTACCAACCCTATGACAAAGCTGGTGGGTACGGAGTACAAGACATGATCGGATTTGCCGGTGTCACCGGGATGCAAGGCTCCTATTTTACGGTAATGGGCCTGCCGACGCATAAACTTTTCGAACTTATAAACAACTTAATGTCATAACATTAGCATGTTTTTCTTTGGGCCTGTTTAACATTTTATAGCTTGCCCTGAACAAAATCTGTTAGCAGATGTTAAATGGATGTTTTCAGGACACGATTCCTTTTTGTAACCAAAACCCAAACACATGACTTCTTTTATTCTTGCTGCAATTAAAGCAATGCCAGCAGACGACTACGTAGGCTTTACGTTCTTCGTAGGCTGCATGGCCATGATGGCAGCTTCAGCATTCTTTTTCCTCTCAATCAACATGGTGGAGGGAAAATGGAAAACTTCTTTGTTGGTAAGCGGATTGATCACATTCATCGCCGCTGTACACTACTACTACATGCGCGATTACTGGGCAGAAGTAGGCGAGTCGCCAACGTTCTTCCGTTATGTCGACTGGACCTTGACAGTTCCGTTGATGTGCGTTGAATTCTACTTGATCTTGAAAGCAGCCGGTGCTCAAACAGGTTTGCTTTGGAAACTGATTTGGGCATCTGTCGTGATGCTTGTGTGTGGATACTTTGGAGAAGCGGTTTACACCACCGGAACCGGCCCAGCAATGTGGGGCTTGTTCTCAGGTCTTGCTTACTTCTACATCGTGTACTTGATTATGTTCGGTGAAGCAAAAGCGTTGGCTGACAAGTCTTCTGCTGGCGTTCAGCGCGCACACAACATTCTCTGCAAGTTTGTTTTGATCGGTTGGGGAATCTACCCACTCGGTTACATGATTGGCACTGATGGTTGGTACGATTTCGTTGACGGAATCGGACTGAACATGGATGTTGTCTACAACATCGGTGATGCCATCAACAAAATCGGATTCGGATTGGTCATTTACAGCTTGGCTGTAAGCAAGGACTAATACAGAATCCTTAACGTCCTGAAATTCCGACCGCCGGCTCTTTTGAGTCGGCGGTTTTTTTGTGTCCAATTTTGGCGTCAAAGCGAAATGTAGCGTCCTCCCTGGTGCGTGGATAAACTCCCGATGACCTGCGTAGGCAACCCCGCATCCTTCAAAATGGCTTCAACGGCGTCCACATAATCCGGACTCACTGATAGCAACAACCCGCCGCTCGTCTGCGGATCACACAGCACGTCCCGCTCAAAGCCTTCCACCTCCGTCACATGGTGCCCGTAGCTCGCCCAGTTGCGCTTGGAACCGCCTGGCACACAGCCCAAGCCGTGGTAATGCCGCAGGCGTTCACCGCTCAGCAACGGGACATTCGCCACATCCAACTCCGCCTGCAAGCCCGAACCTTCACACATCTCCACCAAGTGGCCCAGTAAACCGAACCCGGTCACATCCGTCATGGCGTGCACGCCATCGATGCGAGATAGCTCGGCTCCGATGGCATTCAAACGCTGCATCGACTGCACTGCCAGGTCCAAGTCCGCCGCCTCCACCACACCTTTTTTCTCGGCTGTGGTCAGCATGCCCACCCCGAGGGGTTTGGTGAGGTACAACTGATCACCGGCGACTGCCGAGGCATTTGCTTTCAAGTAGTCCAGCGGCACCCGACCGGTGACAGCCAATCCAAAGATGGGCTCCGGGCTGTCGATGCTATGTCCACCAGCAAGCGGAATGCCCGCCTCCGAGCAGATGGAACGTCCACCGTCCACCACGGCGCTGGCCGCGCTTTCCGGTATCTGGCCCAACGGCCACCCGAGGATAGCAATGGCCATGAGCGGGGTGCCACCCATGGCGTAGATGTCACTGATGGCATTGGCCGCAGCGATGCGACCGAACGTGCGGGGATCGTCGACGATGGGCATGAAGAAATCCGTGGTGGAAATGATACCCGTGCCGTCGCCCAAATCCACCACCGCCGCATCGTCTTTGGTGTCGTTACCAATAATCAGGTTTTCGAATACCTCTGATCGATCCACGCCAGATAAGATTTCGTGGAGCACCGCTGGGGACAATTTGCAACCGCAACCGGCTCCGTGTGAAAATTGGGTTAATCGGATTGTATCCATGCGCATCGTTTGAGACCGCAAGGTACAGCAGCCCTCCTACGCTTCTGCCGCTGCCAATACCGCTGCAGCCGCCTCAGCAAAGTCCATTCCGGCGCAGTCCACGTGCACGTATTGGTCGCGTGCGTAGCGTTCCCGCGTGTGCCGATAGAGCTTATCGTAGTACATCAACCCAATGGCTGCCGCCGAGCGTAAGTCCCCCGCATCCAGCGCGTCGAGCGCCTCTTGCATCTTGAGCCCGCCGAGCTTTTCACGGATCCGCACAAACGCGGCCTTCAACGCCTCTCGATCCGCATCGCCATAGACCCGGCACAATTCATCCACACGCTCCTCCACGGTGCGGTTGACGGTCCACACAGGCGCTTCCCGCAACGCGTCAAACAATTCCTGGGGCTGGTGCACCGTGCCAATGACACGGCTCTCGTTTTCCATCCAAATGGGCCGACTCGCGTCCATTTTCACGAGGTCACAATGACAGTCGTTGCCGAATTGCTCCGAAGTCGGCTGAGGCGTTCGGTCTAAGTTGCCAAAAGCCGACCCCAAATGGCCCGCGCGCCCTTCCAAGTCCACCACCTGCGCTCCTTGAGCCCGTATTGCTTGGAGGATTTGGGTCTTGCCCACCCCCGTCATCCCCCCGAGGATGCGGAGGTCTGGAATTTGTGCAAAATCCGTCCGAGCCCAAGCACGGTAGGCCTTGTATCCACCGGTAATTTTGATGACATCGAGACCGGCAGTCTCGAGTAGCCATGCCACCGATCCGGAACGCATCCCGCCGCGCCAGCAATGGACGACGAGCGGCAACGTTTCCGCTTGGGCCGCATACCGTTCTTTCGCTTCGCGCACGAACTCGGCCATTTTGGGCCCGACGAACTCGAGTCCTTGCTCCACAGCGACGTCCTTGCCGCGTTGCTTGTATAGGGTCCCGATGACGGCACGCTCGTCGTCGTCGAACAAAGGAAACGGCACCGCACCCGTGATGTGGCCCTTTTCGTATTCCTTGGGCGAGCGGGTATCGAGGATAACGTGCGGCTGTTCAAACAACCACCGTCCCGGTGGACGTTGAACCGAAGCTTCCCTCATGCGTTTAACGAATGGCCCATTTCACGCCGCCCAGACCTTCCACTTGGAGGTGGTACACCCCGGCAAGTAAGCCCAGGTCGAGTTCCGTTCTCAGCTGCGTCAAACGGCCCCAGGCGACTTCCCGGCCAGCCCCGTCGTAGAGGCGATAAGTCGCACCCACTGATTTCGCAGGAACAATGAGATCGCAGCGCCCATCATTCGGATTCGGGAACAGTTGTGGACGCACGATTGCTTGCTCGAGCACGTCATTTGCCCCGGGTATATTCACGTTATCAATCCACGTGTGGTTGCCGTAGCCTCCCACGTTGACAAACGCCACCTCGAGGCACGTCTCGGCGCCACCCGTCCAATCCGTTGGCAGTTCGATGCTGTGGTTGGCCCATTGAATGGTGCCGCCCGTATCGTACCAAAACCACGTGTAGCAGTCGTCCACGGCCAATTCCTCGCCGTAAGCCGACCAGAGCACCGTCCACTCGCTCGCGCCACCGGGGCGGCCCCAGACTTCCAATCCATCCACATACGATGCGTACACTTGGTGCGCCACATCGAAGGTGACTTCCGAGAATCCCGTGGGATCGAACGCTGGTGTGATGAGCAAATCGTAAGCGCCCTCCGTGTTGACCCAATAGTTCGGGAATTGGGCCACCCCGTTGTCGGTTTCAACCAAGTCCCATGCATGTTCCCACGCGTGTCCGTTGACTTCCATGCGCCAGTTGGCCGGCGGAAACTGAGGGCCGTCAAAATCCTCGGTGAGTCCGGCTTGCGGCACCACGGGCTCATTCACCACCTCAATCATGCCTTCCCACGTCCACGTATCGCTGTTGCCATTGGCATCGGTCACCTTCAACGTCACGGGGTATACTCCCTCCGATTCATAAGCAACCCAGGCTTCCGCACCGGCATCTTCGAGTACAGCACCCCCGGTAAAGCCCCACGTGTACGTGGCTCCCTCGCACACGGCCACAGGAACCGCCGAGAAGTGAATGGGCGTGACCTGGCACGGCGAAGCGAGGTTGATGCGTGTGCGGTCGGCCATGAACCCCGACAGCACTTCGGATGGCGAATAGAACGCCGCCTGGTGCACGCCGCGGGTGCCAGCGGTGCGAATGTGACCGCCGCAGTAATCCGCTTGCAGGAAGGTGCATACGTTGATCAAGGGCAAGCCGGTGTTGTAAAGCAGCCAATCGTCCATCTCCGCATCGCGGTAATAGACCGCCTGCGTGGTACCGATGTAGACACCGCCGTTGCTGCCGCGCTGGTGAGCGAGGCTAACGACGCGCTGACCGGCTATGGTAGCCGTTGACCAATCCTGCCACGTATCCCCCGCATCTTCTGAACGCAGAGTTTTGTGGCCATTTTGATTGCCGGTGAGCACACACCAGAGTTTGTCTGGGTCGGTCCCATCGACATCGAGGTAAATGGGTTGGTTGTTGTTGTTGCCGTTTTCGCCCGGGGTTGGAGAAGCCAACTCCCACGTCGCTCCGCCGTCAATCGAGCGGTGCACGCGCCACAAGGAGCCACTCTGCTTGTGACTCACATAAATGCGATTGCGGTCGCGCGGGCTCACTTTGACCGAAATGATTTTCTCCCCGCCAAAGTCATTGACCAACACCCAGCTGGCGCCGCCGTCCTCCGAATACCAGAGCTCCGAACCCACCGGGCTGTACATGCAGTTGTAGCACGTGGGGTCCCATTCAAGGTTGCCGTATTCACCGAACCAATACGCGGTGTTGGGCTTTTTTGAACCGTCAAACGGCATTGCATCGATGCGGTCGAACCGGTCGTTTGTAAAGCGAAACGCACCGCCGTCGTGGTAGCCGCGGGTGGCGTCGCCGGGGTTGATGAATCCTCGGAAGTTGTCTCCAGCCAATTCCGCCAACCATCCACCGGAACTGTCCTCATCGGCGCCCCAGTGGTACAAGTCGGCATTGCGGATTAACGTGCCGTTGTGGTACGTGCCTCCTACCATGACGTCCGGCCCGCGCCAGCCCGATTGCCAACCCCAGAAGTCCGTGCCGTGCAATCCGTACATACGTGGTTCGATGTGATCGCCTTCGTCTGCAGAGTAGTACAGGCCGCCGTCGGAAGCCACCCATAGGTCCACCGTTCCGTCGGAACGGGTAAAGAACTGAATGTCGTGCACGTCGGCATGGGTGTATCGGTCTGCAGTGAATTCACCGGCCCAGGTCACCCAGTGGCCGTTGAGCGACCAGTCCGATCCGCCGTTTTCAGAGCGCCACACGCAGATGCCAGCGGCGAACTGCCGATCGGCATCGGTCGGACTCACGTCAAGGGCCAAGTCGTAGTAGTACTGACCGCCATCGCCGGAGCCGTCCTCGCTCCACCCCAAGATGTTTGGGTTGGAACCGGCTTCCCACGGGCCGCTGGGGCCATCGCCGCAACACATGAATTCAAACGTCTCACCCGCATCGTAGCTCTGGTACATCCCGTACAAACCTCCAGCATCGGGCGTAGAACCTGCGGCGAGCACCACGACCCGGTCCGGGTCAGCAGGAGTCACCGCCAGCTCGCACCGGCGCTGCCCATCATCACTGCCCACGCTCGGCCAACCCGATGCGCCCGTAGCGAACGATACGCCGCCGTCCGTGGAACGCTTGAACACCGTGCTCTCACCCAACAACTGGATGGTATAGCAGATGGAAGGGTCGGTGGGGTGAAAAGCCAATTC
>DJYV01000115.1 GCA_002448555.1 Flavobacteriales bacterium UBA6969 | reverse complement strand
GCGGTTTTCCCGAGACATTTTCTTTAGGTGACGCTTCACAGCTGCAGCAGCGGCACGCTTGCGAACCGTGGTCGGCTTTTCGTAGTGCTCGCGCTTACGAACTTCGGCCAGAAGACCGGCTTTTTCGCACGAACGTTTGAATCGGCGTAAAGCAACATCAAAGGGCTCGTTTTCTTTTACCTTTACTGAAGGCATTAAACTAATCCTATCGTTTGCTGATGAGCGGGTAGTCGCCACATCAAATTTAAGGGCGCGCAGTATAGGTAGGCCAGCGACGTTTTGCAAAGGCTAACATCGTGCTAACTTCCGCATTTTTTGAGGGACACTGAATTTTGGTTGTTTTGGGCTTAGAAACCAGTTGCGACGAGACAGGTGTTGCACTGTATGACACTCAGCGGGGTTTATTGTCCGAGGCACTCTATTCGCAAGTGGCAGTGCACGCAGAGTATGGTGGCGTGGTGCCTGAGCTGGCGTCTCGAGACCATATTCGAAAGACCTTGCCGCTCATCGACCGCGTTCTGTCTGATGCGTGTCTTGATAAGACTGATATTGATGCAGTTGCTTACACGTCGGGCCCAGGGTTGCTCGGTGCGCTTATTGTTGGTGCAACTGTCGCTCGATCCATTGCCGCGGGACTGGGGGTACCCTCTTTGGGTGTTCATCACATGGAGGGGCATTTAATGGCGCCCCTTTTATCCGACGAACCGCCCGGCTATCCCTTCGTAGCCCTCCTGGTGTCAGGTGGCCATACGCAGCTCATTAGAGCGGATGCGTTCGGGGATTATCGGCTTTTGGGTGAGTCTGTTGACGATGCGGCAGGGGAGGCTTTCGACAAGGTGGCCAAACTGATGGGCCTGCCGTACCCAGGTGGGCCTGTGCTCGACCGCATGGCGGCCGAAGGCGATGGCTCGGCCTTCGCTTTCACCAAACCCAATGTGCCTGGGTTGGACATGAGCTTCAGCGGGTTGAAGACCCAAATCTGGCAGTTCCTGCAGCAGCACGTGCAGCGTGATCCGGCCTTCATTGAAGCCCGCAAAAATGACATTGCGGCAAGCGTTCAATGCGCCATTCTGGACATTCTGATGGACAAAGTAGAGGCTGCCGTCGAGCAGACGGGCATCCTCCGCGTAGCCATCGCCGGCGGAGTCTCTGCCAATCGTGGATTGCGTGCGCGTTTGCGTGCCAAGGAAGAGGCCTCCGGCTGGGAGGTGTTCGTTCCACCCATGGCTTACTGCACCGACAATGCAGCGATGATCGCCATGGCTGGTAGCTTGATGTTCGAAGCTGGTGCCCGCGGAAGGTTGGACGACGAACCCGTTCCGCGCTGGGCATTTTAACTCGCTATTCTTTTTTCGTTGGCGTGCCATGCAGGCTCGAGTGACCAGAGGGGCAGGGTCATGCGGGCCGTGACGCCGTGTGCAAAGGGGTGGCCGACCGGGCAATCCAGAATTTCCAACTGCCCACGATGGCGTAGCAAGGCAAGTCGTTCTTTTACGATGGCGGTTCCGCGCGATTTGTGGCTGCTTTTTGGGTCGGATTTGGGTCGGATTCCTATGCCGTTATCGCATACAGCGATGACGAGATCTTGTTCTTGCCAGTGAATCTGGATGGTTAAGGTTGGCTGGTCCACACCCGTGCCGGATAGCCCATGCCATATGGCATTTTCGACAAGCGGCTGAAGGATGAAGAGTGGACAAGGAATCACGGCTGGCAACACATCCGGTGCAATGTCCCAGTGAAAGTTTATGGATTCCGATAAACGGGTTCGCTCCAGTTCGAGGTATTGTTCCACATGGTCCATCTCTTGGGCCAACGGACCCAACACGCGGTCCTGCGACATAAACCCGAGCATGAGCAGTCGGCGAAATCGACTGAACACGGTTCCGGCTTTCTCGCTTTTTCCTTCTTGCAACAAGTTTTGAATCCCCGTCAGTACGTTGAAGATGAAATGGGGATTCATCTGGGATTTGAGGTGCCGCCGCTTGGTTTCTCTTACTTGCTCTTTGAGCAGTACGTTTTGTTGAGCTTGCGAAACGCTTTGCATCAAAAGCTGTTTTTCAATCAACTGTTCCCGGGTGTTTTCGGAATGACCAAGCAATGAACGGAGGCTGAGGCCATACCAAATGCCATTGAGTGCGGCAACGACGATGGAGCTCCACGTGAGCAGGGGCCTCGGTGAAGGAACGGATGTGCGATCATGGATAAAAAGATCGTAGCCGATGAAACCCAATGACACCACCAATGCGGCAATGGCCGCCGTGGCAAACCAGCGCTGCGGTCGCGCAATTAGTAAGGGAAACCGTTTGGAAATCCCCCGTAGGTTGTACCAGATGCCGGCACTGATGACGAGCAGCATGGCGAGGCCCAGAAGGTGGGTCCATTGCGGCAAGGATTCAGTCGGCGGCATGCCACCGAAAATAGACCAAGCAGCGCACATGCACCTGTTGACTTCACAGACGTTGCATGTAGTTTTAAATCTGCAAGGAATGGGGGCTACACCTCTTGGTCGTCGGTGACGTAAGCCTTGCGCAAAGCGCTCTGAAGCTTGCGGGAGTACTCGTCTTTCAACCAGTTTTTGTAGTTCTCCGTCGTCTTGGCGATGCACTTGGAGTACAATCGAATGCGGTACGCAATATCCCCTTCCAATTCCTTGGCCAGTTCGAAGGCATCCCATAAATCTTCGCTGACGTAGCGGATGATTTCGACGTGGTGGGCGATGCTCAATTCGATGGCTTCTTTCGGGCGACCACCAGCACGGGTAACCCGGACATAGGCTTCGGCCATGTTGAAGTCCGGGTCCGGGCCGCCTTGGAGTTTATCCATCAACTCGTCGGAGTACTCGAAGACAAATTCATCTTCAATTTCCTCATCGGTGTAAAGGCCTTCGATGTAGGAATTGGGCGACTTGAAAATTTCGGCCCAGTTGATGTGCGATTCCCATAGTCCAAACCGCCGCGCATTGTTCCCGAGGTCAATGACATTGAAGTCGCGCTTCTTGGGAAGGATCCGGGACCCGCGACCAATCATTTGGTGGTAAAGCGTCAAGGACTTTGTTGCCCGATTCAAGATGATGGTTTGAACGGAAGGCGAGTCGAACCCGGTCGTCAAAATGGAGACCGAGCTGAGAATCGCATCGGGCTTTTTCTCAAACCACTCCAAGATTTCCTGCCGTTCCTTCTCGCTGTGGGTGTTGTCCAAGTGCATGCACTCGTAGCCCTCTTCGATGAACATGGCCTGAACCTGCTTGGAGGTGTTGATGCCGTTGTTGAAGATGAGGGTTTTGGTGTCCTTGGCCTTCTCCTCGTAAGCGTACAGCAATTTTTCCTGCATGAGGTAGTTGCCGTACAGCCGTTCCGAACTGCTCACGGTGTAATCGCCGTTGATGCCAATCTTCAGCGAGCGCAAGTTGACGTCGTAGCTGTAGGTGACTGCTTTGGCGAGGAATTCCTGCTCCACGAGCGAGGAAATGGATTCGCCGACGATGAGCTCGTTGTAGTTGTCCTTGAGCGGTAGCTTGACGTTGGAACTCAGCGGTGTGGCGGTGACGCCGAGGATGATCTGGTTCGAAAAGTGCCCAAACAGCTTGCGGAAACTGTTGTAGTGGGCCTCATCAATCACGACCAGTCCCAAATTTTCGAATTCAATGCGCTCGTCGTTGAGGCGGTTGTTGAGTGTTTCGACCATGGCCACGAAGCACCAGTGATCGTCCTCCTCGTCCAGTTCCTTGACTTTGCTGTTGATGATCTTGTTCGGAATGCCGATGTCCGTCAGCATGCGGCTCGTCTGCCCGCACAATTCGATGCGGTGCGTCAAAATCAACACACGCTTGCCCGTTTTCAGGATGTACCGCTTGGCCAATTCAGAAAAGATGACCGTCTTTCCGCCTCCCGTTGGCAATTGAAACAACAAGTTGTACTTGTCAGGAAACTTCTCCATCCGCGACATGAGCGTATTGATGGCATTTTCCTGGTACCCGTAGAGGTTTTTCCCTTTGTTGGCTTCCAGTTGTTTCTTCAGCTCGAGGTCGGTCAATGACAAAGCGACGGGTGATTTTTGGTGGCGAAAAGCGCCTTCGGGACAATTGCGAAAGGGCAAAAGTACCGTGTAGATTCCTTACCTGAAAGGAAACAGTTGGATAGGTTTTCAACGAAAGAATACGCGGCATTGGAAAACCGGGATGCGCCCTTCATTTTTGTCCATGCTTTTTGATCAGCTTCCAGCAGCATGGAGCGCACAATTGCGCTTGCCCGATGGGGTGTTGGAAGCCATTGAAGCGGCAGTGCAGGTCGAACGTGATGCAGGCGTTTGTTACCCTCCTTCGGGCCATGAGCTGCGGGCCTTGCAAGCGGTTCAGCCCGATGCGGTCAAGGTGGTTATTTGCGGTCAAGATCCCTACCATGGACCTGGTCAGGCACACGGATTGGCATTTTCGGTAGCTCCGGGAGTTCCACATCCCCCTTCGCTCCGCAACATTCTCAAAGAGGTGTCCGAAGATGCGGGCGGCCCTTGGCCGTTTGAACGGTCGTTCGATGCGTCGGGTTGCTTGGGCGGTTGGGCGCGGGGAGGGGTGTTGTTGCTCAACGATGTGTTGACGGTCAAAGCTGGTCAAGCTGGTTCTCATGCTCACCTGGGTTGGCAAACGTTCACCGGTGCCGTTCTTGATGCTGTAGCTGCCCAAGACCAGCCCGTGGTGGTTCTGCTATGGGGAAAGCCGGCGCAGGCGCATGCGAGCCGGTTCACAAACCGAAAGCATCTGGTGCTGAAGTCGCCGCATCCCAGTCCGCTGTCCGCGTTTCGTGGATTTTTCGGTTCGAAACCGTTTTCAAAAGCGAATGCCTGGCTTGAGCAACACGGGGTCGATCCGGTGGATTGGATCGTTCAATAGGTGAAAAGTCGGCCCATGCGGTCGTCGCCGCCGAACAACAACGTCGAAGATTTCGGCTGCATGCGGCAGGCGAGGGCATTGATGGAACGTGTGCTTCCGCCTTCGCGGTGGGTGATTTTTCGGACAAACGTCAAGTCGTTGAGCCGCCATGCCTTGAGGGTTTTGTCGCGGCTGGCGGTCCACAGGTGGTTGCCATCGCTGACCATCCGGTAAATCGCTCCCTCGTGAGCGGGGATGGAGAGGATTTCCTCTCCTGTGGGAGTCGAGGCCCGGATGCACCCGTCCCGACCTGAGGAAAGCCAGGTCTTTTTCTCTGGCAGCCAGAGGGCCGCATAGCAACCGCCGGAGTGCGCATCGAATGCAGTGACACTGCGCATGCTGCAACCTGCTTCGAGGTGGGGAGTAAGGAATGCCTTGCCCGCGGTCGTTCCGATGAACATAGAATTGGGGCCGTGGACCATGCACCTGATTTTTTCCGCGCCTGGGAGGGACCATTCGTCTCGCAGCTCGGTTCCGCGCCAGAGCGCAATGCGTTCATCGCCTCCGCCAGTGAGCCAGTGTGAATCGCGTGACCAAGCCATGGCGAAGATTCCGTTGTTATGGGCTTCGATGCGGTTGACGGCCTCGGGTTGATTCGCTTCCCAGATGAATAGTTCCCCGTTTTCTGTTCCCGCTGCCCGTGCGTTGCCATGGACACCCAAGGCAAAAAATGCCTTTTCGTGGTGAAGGAGTGCATGTCCTTCTCCAGTGCCTTTGGCATGCCATTCAGCCACGATGCCATCGCCGCCTGCAGTGAGCCATGTACGGGTTTTCGGGTCCCACAACGCGTCATAAATGGCGCCTTGGTGGCCGGAAAGATGCGCTGTTGTTTCGTGGGTTCCCATCGATTGCCGAATTTAGTACCCTCAAAGCAGTTATTAGCATGCAATACGTATTCCTCGGCATGGCCATCCTCACCATCGTGGCCTTCATTCAGTACCGCCGTCAAAACAAGCGATAACGCCACGGAATGAGCAAACCATCCATTCCAAAAGGAACGCGGGATTTTGGTCCACGCGTCATGGCCCGTCGAAACTGGATGTTCGGCGTGATGCGCAAGGCGTTCGAGCGATACGGGTTTCAGCCCATCGAAACCCCTGCTATGGAGAGCCTCCAGACCCTCACCGGGAAGTACGGGGAAGAAGGAGATCAGCTCATTTTCAAAATCCTCAACAACGGGGATTACCTCAGTAAAGCCAATGCTGATGCGCTCGCAGCCGCTGATTCGAAAGCGCTGACGTCGAGCATTTCCAAAAAGGCCTTGCGCTACGATTTAACCGTGCCATTTGCCCGGTTTGTCGTGATGTCGCGCAACGACTTGACATTTCCGTTTCGCCGGTACCAGATGCAGACGGTATGGAGGGGCGATCGCCCTGGCAAAGGCCGGTACCAGGAATTCACCCAATGCGATGCGGACATTATCGGTTCTGATAGTGTGCTGTGTGAACTGGACCTCATTACGCTGTTTCACGAGGTGCTTTCGGAGTTAGGTGTTCCGGGGTACGAGGTCGTGTTGAACGACCGGCGTCTCCTGAATGGCCTCGCCCGGGCGTGGGGCATCGAAGACCAGTTCCAAGACTTCACGGTTGCCTTGGACAAATGGGACAAGATTGGCAACGATGGCGTTCGTAAGGAAATGGGCGAACGTGGATTCAGTGAAGCCACCATTGACCGCGTGATGCAACTCTTCGATTTGCTGGCGGTAAACAGTTCCTCGGAACGACTTGCCGGGATGAAAGCCTTGTTTGCAGAGGGCGATGAGGAGGCCAATGCAGCGTATGAAGAGGTGGTTGAATTGATGAGCATGGCCAAAGCTTCTGGCGTTCCCGATGCACAATTGGTGTTCGATCCTACACTCGCTCGCGGCTTGAATTATTACACCGGAGCCATTTTTGAAGTGCGGGTGCCCGATGCTCCCATCGGCAGCATCTGTGGTGGAGGACGCTATGCCGACCTCACGGGCATCTTTGGATGGGATGGGATGAGCGGGGTAGGCATAAGCTTCGGCGCTGATCGCATTTACGATGTTTTGGAGCACTACGAAGCATTCCCGCCCGAGGCGTTAATGCGGCCCCAAGTATTGATTGTGCAGCTCGACGAGGATGGAACATCCCAGGCGTTGGAGGCCATGCGTCAGCTGCGGGCTGCTTCTGTTCGAACGGTCTTGTATCCCGATGTGGTCAAGTTGAAAAAGCAGCTCAAGCACGCATCAGAGCTTGATGTCGAGTTCGTTATGATGGCCGGTGCCGACGAACGGTCAAAAGGCGTCTGGACGGTACGCAATATGCAAACCGGGGAGCAAACCGAATGGCCGTTGGACGAGGCGGTCTCGTTTGTCCGTTCGTAAAGGGAGCCCACCAATCATTAAGCATACAGCGCCTCTTCAACCCGGCTGGTGATTCCGGTTTGTGCTGCACTCGAGTCACCGAGCAATTTGAAGCGGTGTTGGATGTGCTCGTTGTGGCTGCCTTCAGGTAGGTACATGGACTGGGGAGGGGCGAAGCGAACAACGAGTTCATCGCCAAAAATGTCCATTTCGAGGATGGAGTCTCCGAGGGGTTCGAGGCTTCGTTCTGCCAATTGGAAATAGGGCCACAATGTGCGCTGCGCCCAGTCCCCAGCAAGAATGTTTCCGTGTGCCTCGACCGTGTGAGGTCATCCAGCATTCCGTCGCCGATGTCACACGAAATCCGCTTGCCAGTCAGCAGGTGCATCAGGTCAAAGTGGGTTTGAATGTGCTCAATGGTCTCGGATAAGGGCAGGAAAGGCATGGACCCTTCGTACAAAGTTTGACGTAAGTGCCGGGCAAAAACCGTGATGATGCGTTCTGCATGGGCATGGTCTCCCATGAGCAGGTGGTTTTCGATGGTGGCGAGGATCAACTCGAAGCGCTCGGTAATCTTGCCCAATGCCGATTCGGAGTGCGCGACCCGGTTCAAAACGGAGTCGAGTCGGTTCCGTTCTTCCAACCGGTCCAATTGGCTTTTGAGGAAACCCAGTCGCTGCTCAAGGTGTTGAGCGGACTCTGCATGCAGAACGTCTTCAACCTTGCGTCCAGGGATTAGCACTGCGACAATGCTGGCTGTACTCAATGCCCACGTGCCAAGTGCCCAAGGCGCTGAACCCAACATGGCGCAGCCCATGGCACATCCGGTTCCTACGATCACTCCAATCGATTGGTTGGAGCTGCGTTTTGGCGCGGCGTGCCCTGAGGTCTTTTGGTACAACCTCCAATACAGGTGTTGGTGAATCCAGGCGATCCCACCGATGCACAGCGTGATGGCGTACAGCTCGTTCATGGCGCGGGTGGCTGGGTGAGGTTGGACCACTCCTGTGCCGCATCAAGGGGGTGGCGTTCATTGGCGGCGACTTCCCGCTGCAGCCGCGTCCACGCATCAGCAGCGGAGCTCGTCGCATTCCAGCGGGCAATGCGTGCCAGTGCATGCACGTGTCCGTCGAGCTGACGGAGTTGCTGTGATTGGCGTTGCGATTCAAACCAACCGTTTTGAGTCCATTGGTCAATCAATTCGTCAACGGCGTTGGCGACATCTTCAATGCCTTGCTTTTCGAGGGCGCTGGTGGATTGTACCTGCACAGTGTGCCCGCCGGGATTCGGTGGAAAGAGACGCAACGCCTGTTGGTACTGACTTGCGGTCTCCCGGGCAAGCGGCCGGTTGTCACCGTCGTCCTTATTGACCACCAAGAGGTCGGCCATTTCCATGATGCCTCGCTTAATGCCCTGCAATTCATCGCCTCCTCCAGGGAGCATCAAAAGGAGGAATGCGTCGGTCAAATCTCGAACAGCGGTTTCCGACTGGCCCACACCGACGGTCTCGACAATGACACGGTCAAAACCTGCCGCCTCGCACAACAAGATGGCTTCATAGGTGCCGCGCGCGACACCGCCGAGGTTGGTGGAGGTTGGGCTCGGCCGAACAAAGGCGGACGCTTGCTTGGACAATCCATCCATGCGGGTTTTGTCGCCCAGCAGGCTGCCGCCTGACCGCGCGCTTGATGGATCGATGGCCAGTACCGCCACCCGATGTCCCTGGTTTAATAACACTTGGCCAAACGCCTCAATGAATGTACTCTTTCCGACGCCCGGCACGCCGGTGATGCCAATGCGTTGAGAGGCGGTGTGAGTGGTGGTATTCGGTGTCAATCCGTTCAAAACGGCCGTGAGGATTTGCAGGTCTTCGATGCGGCTGCTTTCGGTTAGCGTGATGGCTTGTCCAAGCGCATCGCGGTCCCCCCTTTGAATCGCAGCGGCCCATGCTTCGGGACTGCGACGGGTTGACTGCGCCGAGCGAATGCGATGGAGGGCGTCCTTCCTCGCCGCTTCACTGGCCTTCTTGCTTTGGCCTTTTTTATGGAAGCTTGGCTCACTCATGTGTCGAAGTTAACGCGAACATCCGCCTATCTTGCGGTCGTGCACCGGCCTTTTTTACAACTGAGGGAGTGGGGTTTTTGCACGGCATTTGTTCTCATGCTGGTGGGGCAAGCTGCTGCGCAAACCAATGCCCCGGTTGCCCGTTGCGATTCCATGCAATTCATCACCGGTCGCGTGATGGACGCTTCGGGGCACCTGATCCCCGCTGCGATGGTCGTCAACAGAGCGCAGGACGGAGGGGGACAATTTGTGGACCACCAAGGGCAGTTCCTCATGGCGGTCTGCCCTGGAGATACCATTGCCTTCGGTGCGATTGGATTTCACACATTGGAGCGTGTAGCGCCTTTGTCGGGGAGGCAGTGGGATTGGGAGGTGCGCCTGCAGCGGCTCAAGGTGGAAGTTGGCGTAGCGGAAGTCGTGGCTCCCCGTGACTTGCGTGAGATCGTCCGCGACATTGAGGCTTTGGGATACAATGAGGAGGACTTCCGGTTGACACGGGTGGACGCCTTGAGCAGTCCCATTACGTTTTTGTACCAAATGCTCAGTCGGGAAGAGCGGAGCAAACGCTTGGTGGCCCAGTTGGAAAACCGCGACCGACGCCATGAGCTGCTGCGGGAGTTGTTTGTCAAATACGTGAATTACGAGATCATCCTCTTGGAACCCGATGATTTCGATGACTTTATCGCATTCAGCGATCCCGGCGATGACTTATTACAGTCGTGGACCCAGTACGAGTTCATTCGGTACATTCAGCAGCGATTTGAGCTATTCCGGACGCTTCCGTCTCGCTTGGACGATTCCGATTACCAATACCACCTCGACGACTGAGGTTCAGCTCATCAATGCGCTGTCGAGGTAGTGAACGAAAAACTGGAAACACCACCCCATGGCGCAGGCTGCAATGCCGGCGAGGTAGAATGGCTTCCGCTTGGGGTGCAGCTCATCGAAACGGACGACCATGTCCACAAAAAGCACAGCTGTTCCCAAGAATTCAGCCAAGAGCCAACCGCTTCGGTGCTCTACCAACAGGGCGGGCAAGGTGACGTCGGCTGTGAGTTCCAGGACAAATAGACCCTGCAAGGTCACCAAGGCGACGAAAAGAACGTTCAACGGGCGGATTGAGGACGAGGAAGTCATTGTTCGAAAGAAATATACTAAGTTTGGCAACCCTGCGTTTTTGAACCAACGAAATAGATCGCTATGTTCTCCAACAACACCAACCCTGCAAAAGTAGACCCTTCTGGCTTCGATGCGTCAGGTGTTGATCACGCACGCATCCAGCGTTTCATCATTGTCATCCTGGGTGTGTTGACCATGGCGGTGTTTGCTACTTCGTGCACCAATCAGAAATCCTGCAGTGCCTATCAGCAGGTCGAGGTCGCGGAGTAATTCAGAACTGGAAATAGATAAATGGCTGTACACCAGAGGACATTCCGGCGTATACCAAACCAATGGCTGCAAAGGTGGTGCCCAACTGCACCCACAACGGCGCATTGGCGAATGCCGTGCGGTAGCCGACTTTGATGCGCTCCGGGAGGCAGTGAATGGCCATGCCGGCGGCCATGAGCCCCAGCACTGGTCCATACCCCGAAACAATGGCGCCGAACGGACTGGACCAGAACCCAAACAGCAGTTGCTCGATCATGGCATTGGCGGTGAACCACTCGGTCCAAATGTCATGCGGGGTATCCAGTGCATCCCAGGTGACGTGGCTGCCCGATCGAAACCAGATCCGCGTCATCGTGATGAAATGAAAGGTGAGAAAGACACCGACGGCGTGGTGCCACCAGCGGGTGTAGCTGTCCCACGGGCTGATTTTACGCCATCCCTTGTAGACGATCAGGCCCAATCCATTTAACCCGCCCCACAGAACGAAGTTCCAACTGGCACCATGCCACAGCCCGCCGAGGAGCATGGTCATCATCAAATTGACGTTGGTGCTGAAGCGTTTGCGCAACGCCGGGAAGGCATACAGTGCTGCTCCCGCCAGGCAGACGCCGCTCAGCATAATGAGCCGAACACCGGTGTTGGGGGCCAAAAGCAGGACGAAGCTGAGCAAAAATGACCCGCTGATGAACGTGAACCAAGAGGCGCCACGGTTTCCACCCATGGGGATGTACAGGTAATCTTTGAGCCAACTGGACAGACTGATGTGCCAGCGTTTCCAGAATTCACCGACGTTTCGGGCTTTGTAAGGCGAACGGAAATTAACCGGGAGGTTGAACCCCATCAACAGTGCAATGCCGATGGCCATGTCCGTGTATCCGCTGAAGTCGGCGTACACCTGGAGACTGTACGCATACAAGCCGATGAGGTTTTCAAATCCACTGTAGCTCCCCGGGTTGGCAAAGACGCGGTCCACCACGTTGACGGCGAGGTAATCGGCCAGCCAGATTTTCTTGATCAGCCCGTTGAGGATCCAAAACAGCCCCGTTCCAAATTCAACCCGGCTGAGCCGGTAGGGCTGATGGAGCTGAGGGATGAAGGATTTGGCGCGAACAATGGGCCCCGCTACCAGCTGCGGGAAAAAACTCACGAAAAACCCAAAATCCAGTACGCTTCGTACTGGCTCGACTTCCTTTCGGTACACGTCGATGGCATACGACATGGTCTGGAAGGTGTAGAACGAAATCCCCACCGGCAAGAGGATTTGATCCACGCGGAAAGTCGTTCCCAAATGCACATTCGCCCACTGGCCCAGTGCTGCGTGTGGCTGACTCCAATGCGCTCCGAGCACTGGCTGCAGGGCGTCTGCAATGAAGTAGGCGTACTTGAAATACAGCAAGACGCTTAGGTTGATGATCAAACTCGCTGCAAGCCAACGTTTTCGCTGCGCACCCTCCGATCGATCCATTCGCCCGCCAATCCACCAATCCGAGAGGGTAGAAAAGATGAGGATGGCCACAAAGGCACCACTGGTTTTCCAATAGAAAAACAAACTCGCCAAAAACAAGTACGCATTGCGCATACGCACCCGCTTTTCCGTTGCGGCGAGCCCTGCCAACACCACCAGCATGAATGCCCAGAACGAGGCATTCAAGAACGTAAACGGCTGGGATAGGGATTCAATCATTGCTGTGGTTGCGCGTCGATCGCGCTGTTCAAAAATGGTGCCTTTTGTGCTTGGGAGTACGCGTCCATCCACGCGGTGAAGAGCGCGTTGGCGATGGCACTGTATCCTTTGGCCGTGAAGTGCATTCCGTCTGGTTGCATGCGCTCATCCTCGATCCACTCGGCTACGATGCCAGGACCGCCGAGGGCGTTCGTAAGGTCCATGTACCCCATGCCGTGGGCTCGGCTGTGTTGACGTAGCCAATTGCCGATGGAGGCAGAGGGTTCTGCGAGTGATGTGCTGCGGTGCATGGCGGGCGTGTTACCGAGGAGCACCACGGCTGCGCCTGAACTGCGCAAGATGGAACTCAGCGCCTCGCAGTGGGCCGCATATGCAGGCACGTTGAGGCGTTTGCCATCGACCGCGTCGTTGAGTCCGATGCCGACAAAAATTAAATCCGGCTGGAGCTGCTGAAGCAGGTTGTCCCATCCGCTTTGTGCAGCGGCATGTCGAATACGGAGGCCATTGTATCCCCATTCGTGCCAAGTGATTTGTGGCGTTGCTGATGCGTTTTGGCCATTCATGCCCGCATACCACACGCCGGCTTTCTCCGGAACGACAAAATACACCGCCAAAGTGTCGGCAGCACGTTCCAATTCCAACAGCCAGCCCAAGTTGTCGGGCAGGGGTGTGCATGCCCGGAGTGGTGCGTTTCCTGTCCAATGCCATTGCTGACGTTCGGCGTTGGTCCACAGTTGGATTGAAGTGTAGGCCGTTCGGGAAGAATCAGGAAGGTAACTGACGTGTTGAATGGAGGCTGAGTCTTCTGGGTATGCGAGGATTCCGGTCGCAATGGGAGTGGCTTCACACCGTGATTGGCCCTTACCCCGTGTGCAACGATCGGCTGTCCACATGCCCTCCATTTCGGTACGGAAACGCGTTGGTTTATTGGTGTGGGCAAGACGGTAAGGGAGGTGCATGCCCCGGGACATTTCCGCTTGCGGTGCCCAGGCAGCGAGCAACCGTCGCATTTCGTGTCCAATCCATCCCCCTTGCAAATGGGAACCGCCGATGTACAGGACGGTCAGGCCGCCTGTTTGATTGGAATGGACGCTGTCCATGGTGGTCCAGAGTCGGTGGAAGGTGCGGCATGAATCCGAATACGCCCACCCGGTATGTGCTGATTCTCCTGGGACCGCGGACGTTGCTACCTGTGCGCTGCATGCGCATGCCATGCCCACTAGTGCTGCGAGGAGGAGGTGCTTAAGGGGCATCAACCAGCGATTGCTCAGCCTGCGTGTTTTGCCACAAGGTCCACTCGGCTTGAATGGATTGGCGGAACAGCTCTGCGATTTGTTTGGCCCCAGTTGGGGTGAAGTGAATGTGGTCTGAACTGGCGAGCGGGGGCTCGGATTGCACCCATGCAGCCATGCTCCCTTCACCGCCCATTACCTCGAACATGTCCCAATACAGGACGTTGTTATTAATTGCCGCCGTTTTCAATGCATCCCGGACCCACAAGAGTTGCGGATACGTTTCCATGCGTGTGCCCGTTTTTCGCGCCATGTCCGACGGTCCAATGACGATGATTGGAACACCGGGCAACAGGGATTGGAACAAGCGAATCTGAGATGTGAACCACCGGCCGTAGAGCTCTGCACGTTCGGCATCTTCGATGTATGGAACCGTGTTTCCGCCGTATTGCAGCATCACCAACTCCGTCCGAATGGCGCCGAGTTGCTGCCTGAATTGATCGCGGTCCAGTTGGCGGAATACCGTTCCCGAGCTTCCGCGCATGGCGAAGTTGTGGACGACGATGCCCGAATCGGTCCACATGCCGACGCCATTGATTTCAGGGTAACCGCCGTCAAATTGCAATTCCAACGATTCAAAGGCCATCGAATCCAATGCGGCGAGCGGTAAGGACACGTTCTGGGCCAGGCTATCGGGTTGGAGTCCGATGGAGACGGTGTCGCGTTCGTTGAGCGTGAGTTGCAGGGTCGTCGGCTCGTTCACTTGTCCCAGCGCCACATGTAATTGGTTGAACGAGCGATTGCGCCGGTATCCCCGTGGATGGGGTTCAAATCGCAAGCTCGCTACTGCCCGTGTAGAGTCTGAAAGGGCAGAGTCGGGCTGGGCAAATGCCGCCATGAGTCCGAAACGGTCGTGCTGTATGGTGGTGTCTTGTTTGCCAAAGCGCGCATAGCGTTTCCATTCACCCGTCCAAGATTGCCGCATGGCAAGGCTCGGAATGGGGGAGACCGGCGAGAGGAAACCGGGGCCGCCTCCGCCCCAAAGGGACTGCCAAGAATTGCGTAAGTGGCCGGTGATGCGGTCGCCTTCGATTTGGGAGTCGCCGTAGTGGAGGACATGAATGGCGGGCTTCCGAGCGGGTGCATTCAAAGCAGCGAAGAAATTCCCCAAGGTTTGGAAGGCTTCGTCGTTGCCAACGAGTTGCAGGTTTTTGTGCAGGAAAGAATGGATGGCGGCACGGTCGTATCCGCCCATGTCTGTTTCCGAACCAGTACGGGCTGAAGGCGGGATAGACGGTGCTGGGGGCGGCTGGGTTGTGACCGAGTCGGGTACGGCAACGATTGGTGATTCGGTCGTTGGACCGAGGAAGTCACCGTCGGTGACCGGATGGGTGTAGGCGTCAAGAACGAGCTGGGCTTCTTCCGGAGACATACCTGCCTCTGAGGGAGCTGCTTCGCCCCAGCGCGGCCAATCCGAAAACGGTCCACTTGGGGAATGCGGTCGCGCCATAAAGGCGAATATTCCGGTCCATACCGCCACAAAAAACACAAGTGTTTTTCGAACGGGATGATCGTTATGGTTCATGGCTGAATCGGAATGCAGAGGACTTCACCAATGCGAATGTAATCGGTGATTTCATTGATTTCTGCAATCCACTCAGGAGTTGTTCCGGGGTACCTTTTTGATATGTTCCAAAGCGTGTCACCGGCCTTGACCTCGTGCAGTAGGCACGTGTACGCCGCGGCATAGGGCGCGGGATCAATTTCGGTGAAAGACGTGGCAGAAGAGGGGGGCGCAGGCGTTTCTACCTCCTGCGCAACGGGTTCGTTTTTCCACAGGGAAGCGTATGCCGGCGGCAAGGAAACTTCGTATGAATCAAGCGTGGAACATGGCAAGAGGCTCCCAGTCCACCAAGGCAAAAATTGACTGAGTACATCAGCAGGCAGGCCTTGTTGTTCGATCAAATTCGTCCTTGATTGCTCCCCGTTGCATGCAACCCGTTCCCAGTTGCTCAGGGCATCTACCCAATCCAGCTGGTGGTCTGGGAGTTCGGTGTTGACCATCATGCGGCTGATGACCTTGTAGAGAGCGAGCCATTCATCCAGTTGACGATCGTAGCCAGGGCGGCCTGTCCAACGGGTGGCAAACGCCATGCCTTTGATGTATGCGACGAGGACCCGATGCGGATCATTCGGAAAGCGCCGTTGGAACTTTTCGAGTTGTGCAATCGCCCGGTGCGTTGATGCGGCTGGAACGCCGCGTTCGTCGAAGGCGCCGTTCAATGCTGCCCCGCTTTCTGCAGCGTCAGCCTCCGTATTCCACCAGAGTCCGGCGCGAGGGGTGTTGGTGTGAGCCGACTGATTCCAGCCGGTCGTCAATGCCGGGATCCACTGAAATGAGGGGGGGAGGGTGGTCGAAATCCACGCCTCGTTGATAACAGCGCTGTGGAGGCCGTACAGGGCATTCAGCTGGACCAGTCGTTTCCCCTGATCAGCCAAAAGCAATTGCATGCAGCGGTTTTCTCGCTCCCGGTCAGCTCCCCACGGTTGCAACGCGGCCTCCAATTCGTCCAGCGCTGGAACCGCGTTTTTCAAACCGGGCATGTGGCCCGTTTCGATGGTCACGTTCGCTTCGAAGGCTTGGAAATCCGCCAAGGCACAACGGTTGTCAAAAACTTCTTGCCATTCAACCAATCCCAATTGTGCGAAGGGTGACTCGGTCGCCAAAACCCAAAGCAGGAGCATCAAAGTTGTGGTTGCTCGAACGAGCGCAACGCGATA
>DJYV01000040.1 GCA_002448555.1 Flavobacteriales bacterium UBA6969 | reverse complement strand
ACAAGCAGAATCGTCGGTACAACCCAACACCGGGTCGGTGCCACCGCCGCCCTCGCCGTCCTCGAAGAACGTTCCGGCACCATCGAAGGAGAATGTTTTTCTGATATCCGTCGAACCATCACCGTTCTCGAAAATCTGAAAATTCATTTCTCCGGAGAATGTACCCGCAGTAGTGAATTGCATTACCAAAACAGCACCATCATCGTTCGGCAAGCCATTGGGTGAACCATTTAAAACATACCAAGCACCGCCCGTCTGAGTGTCGATTTCGATATCCTGACCATCAATATCCGAACCCGCTTGGAATGAAGCGACAAAGGGTTGAGCGGCATCTTCGACTGTGCTAATTGCAACCTCATCGCCGGTATTCTGACTGTCAATTCCAATGGTAATCCAGCTATCTGCCTCCAGCGTTGGGACAAATCCGAAAAACGCGGGGTTGATGCCAGAGGCTACCGTGGAGCCAAACGTGTCATTGTAAAATCCGTCCGAGGTTGAAAACGACATAGGATCGCCCTCATTCCCGTAAGCGGAGCTCAAAAAGTCGTCTAAATTGATCATGTCAACGTACACCCGGTAGGTCGTCTGACCTGGTACGATGTCAGTCGCATGCTCTGAAATTGTCAGTGAATACTGACCAAAAGTGAGTCCGGACATCAAAAATCCGGCGCAAAGCAGTATGATACGGCTCATATTCGTGATGGTTTATGGCATCGTAAATATAGCGAATTTTCGTGCACTTATCGATATTCGGCTTGATTATCTCGATTAATTATGTATTTCACTCGCTTAAAACCATTGTAATTCAGGTAGATTTTTCAACCAAAAACGCAGGCAAAAAGCAAAAAAAAGGGAGCTCGTCGCTCCCAATTTTGTCGTCGTATCAACCTACTCAATAGTCGTCTAAATCGTCAAGCCAATCCGTGTTTTTGGGCTTGGATTTCTTCATTTTTGAAGGCTTCGGACCGTCGGCATAAATGTCGCGTTGGCCCTTGGGTTTGTTGCTCTTTTTCGGATTGGACTTTTTGCGGAATTCACGCTGGGGCGCTTCCGGCATTCCAGACGGTCCGGGTTGGCGGCTGAATTCCGTGCCATCCGAACTCCGAGGAGAACGGGGACGGCCGCTCGGTGATTCTCGACCTGAGCCTCGGCCCGGCCTGTGTTCACCTCCCTGGGCACGCGGTCGTTCCTCCGCTTCCTTTACCACCATCCGGAACCCCATAAGTTCCGCTCCATTCATTTGGTCAATGGCCGCCCTTCCAGCAGCCTCATCGCGCATTTGTACAAACCCAAAACATTTCGACTGACCGGTGTCCCGATCTGTGATGACTCGCGCATAAGCGACTTCACCGAATGCAGAAAACGCCTCAACCAAATGCTCATCCTGAACATCACGGTTCAACTTGGCAACGAAGAGTTTCATTTAGAAAAGAGAGTGGTAAAGAGAGGTGGGATTAGACCACACAGGCTTGACATGTTTTTTTCGAACACACACAAACATAGTTCAAATTCGAAAATCACCGTTCATCATGCGCCCGAGTTGTCCCAAGGTTGACCGCTCCCCTTTCGAATTTCCACCAGCCGCCGGCGCATTGGCCAGGATTCGATTGGCCAAGCGGCTGAACGGCAGGGATTGCAGCCACACCGTTCCAATGCCGCGCAGCGTTGCCAGGAACAATCCTTCGCCTCCAAAGAACATCGACTTCAATCCACCGGCTGCTTCCACGGAATAGTCAATTTGCCCTGCGTACGCCACAATGCACCCGGTGTCGATTCGCAGGCTCTCGTTGTTGAGTTGCTTTTGCACAATGGTCCCGCCTGCATGCAAGAAGGCCATTCCATCCCCCCTGAGTCGCTGAAGGATGAACCCTTCTCCCCCGAAGAAACCCGCCCCCAAACGCTTGTTGAGCGCGATGGACACCTCTGTGCCACGTGCCGCGCACAGAAACGCATCCTTCTGACAGATGACTTCACCCCCCAACTCTGCCAGCTGAATGGGCATGATTTTGCCCGGATACGGCGAAGCAAAAGCCACGCGGCCCTTGCCGATTCCATCGTTCGTGAAATGGGTCATGAATAAGGACTCGCCTGTCAAAATGCGTTTTCCAGCACCCAAGAGCGAACCAAAAAATCCGGAAGCAACAGCGGATCCATCCCCCATGCGCGCCTCGAAGCGGATACCCTCCTCCATCCAATTCATCGCTCCAGCTTCGGCGACCACGGTCTCGCCGGGATCCAATTCAACCTCGACAGTTTGCATGTCATCGCCATAAATCTGAAAGTCAATTTCGTCGCTCACGTTGCTCATGTTTCCGGTATTTTTGGGGAAAATAACCGCTGTTCCATGATTCACCAACCCACAGCTCCTTCATTCCAAGGCCTGGCAGCCGTTGCTTCTGCATTGTGCGCCTCGCTCCTCCTCACCAATTGCCAAACTCCTACCTCCCCGATGCATCGCACCATAGACTACCCTCAGACCCGCACCGAAAACGTCAAAGACACCTTGTGGGGCATTGAGGTCGCGGACC
>DJYV01000086.1:6126-12721 GCA_002448555.1 Flavobacteriales bacterium UBA6969 | reverse complement strand
AAGGAAACGTTCGAAGAAGTGATGTCGAACTACCGCAACCAGTGATTCTCCTGCCAGACTCGAATCACTGTATTTCAAAGCCTCAGTACCGCTCGGTGCTGGGGCTTTTTTCTTCCAGCCAAATGGGAATGGCAGACCGGTCCACCGGTTGAACCTTGCGGTGTTCAGCCACCCCGCGCAGCCAATTGCTGAGCATGGTTTTGCCGTCTGGCGTTAGGACCGATTCAGGATGGAACTGAACGGCTTCGAGCGGCAAGGTGCGGTGGCGCATCGCCATCGGCAGGCCTGCCGCATTCCGCGCTGTGATCTCCAAGTTGGCCGGCAACTCCGCATCATCGACCACCCAGCTGTGGTAGTGCCCGATTTGAACCGGCGGCTGCAACCCCGCCAGCACGCCTTCCGACACCAATTCCGTGAGGTGTGACGCCTGACCGTGCAGTACCTGATCGAGGTTGCGCAACGTCCCGCCAAAATGCTCGGCAATGGCTTGCATCCCGAGGCACACCCCCAGCGTCGGCACAGTATGCGCCGCGGCGATGGGGATCATGCGCATCAATTGGCCGGCCTCATCGGGGACGCCTGGGCCCGGCGACAAGACCAGGCCATCGAATTGGACGACCGCGTGTGGGTTGATCGCGTCATTGCGCACCACATCCACCTGTGCACCCGCACTGACGAGGATGTGTTCGATGTTCCATGTAAAGGAATCGTAATTGTCTACCAGCAGGATGTGCATCTGGGAACTTTCGCATGCAAAGGTGGGAAATCCATCCGTAGTTTCGCACCATGCCCAAGCCGATTTCATCCTCCAGCGCAGCCGCTCCGGTTGCGGCGTACAGCCAAGCCGTCCAAGCCGGCGACTTAGTGTTTGTCAGTGGCCAGATCCCCCTGAACCCGGAGAACGGGGAGTTGGTGGCTGAAACCATCGAAGCCGCGACGGCGCAGAGCCTGCGCAACGTAACGCGTGTACTCAAGGCGGCGGGATTGGGTTTGGAGCACGTGGTGAAGGCCACTGTTTTCCTCATCGATTCCGGCGATTATGCCGGCATGGACGCTACCTACCGCACCACTATCCCCGAGCCGTTCCCGGCGCGTGAAGCGGTGTTTGTCACCGGACTGCCCAAGGGCGCGCGCGTCGAAATTTCTGTCATTGCCCACCGAAACCGCTGAACCATGTTTTTCAAGAAAATCCTCTACTATTTGAACCCGGCCAACTTGTTTCACCGCGACGAAGAAGCCGGCATCAGCCTTCGCATGATGCACGGGGTCAACAAGATCAGCTTCTTGATGTTCCTCGTGTGCCTGGTGGTGATGTTGGTGCGCTGGTTCGGGCGTTGACCACTTAGAAGAACAAGTCCGGCAGGTCGCTGTCGCGGAATTCCAATTTCAAATCCTTGAGCATCGTCGACTTGATGTTCAGCCGCACGTAGATGCTTTTGCGGATGCCGATGGGCACCCAATTGACCGACAGTTCCCAGCAGTGCAGATCCCACCGGATGTCCAGCTGCGTTGGGGTAAACTCGCGGTTGATGAAATCGTACCCCCCGTTCACGTCCACGTTCCACTTCTCTGCAATGCGGATGGACCCGCGAATGCGCGCGGATTGGTTGATGAGGAGCGTGTCTGATTGGGTGGCCTGCTGCCAGCTTTTCCGCATGTCAAAATTGTAATCCACCCGGCAATTCCACGGAAACAGGGTCTCCTCACCCCCTTTGAAGTTGCTCCCGAAAGCGAGGTTGGCACGCGTCAGGCGCAGGGGCCCCTCCCCGGTCTCCCACAAAAACTGATTGATGCGTTGTCCCGTCGAATCCCGGGCATAAGCGCTGTGCGTGGCGCCGAAGTTGACCCGCATTCGGTTGAACAGATCTGTGTTCCCGCGGGTCACGATGTCGCTCAACCCCAATGAATCGGCGATCAAGTTGTAATTCGCCGAAGTCACGATGTTGTCGATGAGCCGCACCTTGCGCAGGTCACCCGTCTCCTTGTCGCGCACTTTCGCTTCCAGGTTCTGGGCAATGCTGAGGTTCACTGCACCCGAAGCGCGAATATCGAGCGGCGTAAAGCGGTTCAGGCTGTAGGGGTTGTATTGCCAGTTTTCGTCATTGAGGCTGACTTCCTGCGTGCGCTGCCGTTCCGGGGTGTAGCTCAATCCGAGCGATGGACTGATGACGTGGCGCAAGGCGGTAACTCGCTTGTCCTTGCCTCGCTCAAAGGTTCCGTAAAACCGCGTCGAAGCGCTGATCGACAGCCGCCAATCGCGGGTGGCATCGAATCCGTTCAAGGTGTCCAACACTTCCACCACGCCCTCTTCGGTTTCGACCAGTTCTCCTTGCAAAGACTGGAAGGCCCAAAATTCATTGTAGTTAAATGAGGGCGTCACGCTGACAAACCCCGCCCGCAACTGCGTCGACGCCGAAGCCGTGTGCTTGATGCCGTTGCGGAAAGTGACGTCCTCCCAATTGCCTGAATTGAATACACTGTCGGGCGCCTGCATCGTTTGTTCGAACCGCGATGAACCCGAGATGGCGATGTCGTCCAGCAAGCCGCTGCCGACCTGCTTTCGGCCGAGCAATTTGGCGAGGCTGACCCGCTGCAGGTTGAACGTGAATGCAGGCAGGGTGACGTCCACATTGCCCGTCTGGGAATTCTGGGAATGCCGAGCGCTCATCGCCACGTTGAACGGCTTGCCCGGGAACGTTCGCGACCACTGCACACTGGACTGGAACGTGTTGGTCAGGTAATCCTGCTGCGAGCTGCTCAAGTTGGTTTGGAAGTGGTTATTGGAACCAAAATTCACGCTGGTGTTGAAGCGGCTGTTGGGGCGCGCTCGGCCGTCTTGGTTGTGCGTCCACCGGACGAAAAACTGGTTTTGTGTGGTCAAACTGGGCAGGTCCGTGAACCCGATGCGCTGGCGTTGGAAGCTCACGTTGAAATTTCCGCTCGAACGGTAGCGAATTTTGTAATTGGTGCTGTTGCGGATGGCCCAGGATCCGCCCGTGTAGATGTCGGCGGTCAGGCGCGTGTCCGCATATTCCCCCAACGGCATGTAGTACCCGAGGTCTTTGAGGAAAAAACCCAAATTTCCTCCGTCCCCATATCCGGGCATCAAGAGGCCGTGGCTGCGTTTCTCGGGGGGCGTAGGAAACCAACCAAAGGGCAGTGCGAGCGGCGTTGGGATTTTGCGAAACTTCAGGTAAAACGGTCCCGAAACCACCTTCTCACCCGGAATCATCACAGCGCGTTTGAGGTGAAAGTGAAAATGGGGATTCTCCGCGTCGCACGTGGTGAACTTCGCGTTGGCCACGTGAATCCGTTCGTTGGCTTGGCGCTTGGCAACGGCCGCGTGAAAAATCGCCTCGCCCTGCACGGTGACGGCTTTGCGGCTCAGCCCGCGGCGCGACTTCATGTCAAAACACAACTCGTCCTGCTCGAACGTCTGCCCGCCTTGCGTCAGCACCGGTCGCCCGATCCACGCCCCCGCCGAATCCCTCCGACCGTAAGCGCACGCTTGATTCGTCGCCTGCGAATAGACAATGCGATCCGCTTCAAGGCGGATGTCATCCAGTGCAACAAACGCCGAGCCGTAGAGTTCCACCTCCGAATCCACCGCGTTCATCCGGGTCGAATCGGATGCGCCCCAGACCACTTCGAAAGCCGATTCAACCGGCGTGGCTGCAGAGTCCTGAACGGCCTCCTGGGCTTGGCCAAACGCGGGCAGGCTTATCCACAAAATGGCACGGAAAATCCCCTTCCGGCAGACGATGCGGGCCCTGGACCACGTTTTAGATTTGAACTTACCCATGAAACGGCTGTCAAAACTAACGAAACGTAAGGTGCTATGCGGCATGGCGGCCATCATTCTCCTTTCGGTTTCGTTCACTCCGGTGCCGCCGAGCATGGTCGTGGTAATTGATGCCGGGCACGGGGGAGCCGACCCCGGCAACCTTGGCACAAAGCGGTACCGAACCACGGAAAAAGAAGTGACACTCGATGTGGCATTGCTGCTGCGCAAGTACATCCAAGAACGGTTTCCCGACGTGAAAATTGTCATGACGCGGGAACGGGATGAATACCCCTCCTTGCAGCGACGCGTCGCGTTGGCCAACGAAACCCAAGCCGACCTGTTCATCAGCATTCACTGCGACGCCTTTGACAACCCCAAAGCCCGCGGTTCGAGCACGTTCGTGATGGGCATGCACAAATCCGAAGAAAGCCTCCGCGTAGCGATGAAGGAAAACGCCTCCATCTACCAAGAAGACGACTACGAGACGCGCTACGCCGGATTCAACCCAAATGATCCGGACACCTACATCGCCTTGGCCCTTAAGCAGTCGGTGTACCTCAACCAAAGCCTCGAGCTGGGAAGCCTCATCCAAAATCAATTCTCCGATCGCGTCGGACGCAAGGACCGCGGGGTCAAGCAAGCCGGCTACTACGTCATCAGCTTTACCAACATGCCTTCTGTCTTGGTGGAATTGGGCTTCCTCACAAACCCCGAGGAAGAAGATTTCCTCAACTCCCAAAACGGTAAGGAATTGATGGCGAGTGCACTCTTGCGGGCCTTCCGAACCTACAAGGAGAAGCACCACCCGGGTCCCGCGGCCGCCGAGCCTGCACCGGCGCCGCAACCTGCACCTGAGGAGCCCGCCGAGCCGGTAGCAGCGGCCTCAAACCCCAATGCCCCTTTGGCTTCCCCTACCTACCGCATCCAAATTTTGGCATCTCAAGACCCCTTATCCACAGACGATTCACGGCTTGCCGGTGTGGGACCGGTGGTTGAGTATATTCGTAACGGTCTTTACAAATACGCGGTGGGTTCGTTTGACTCCTCGGTGGAAGCCAGTCTTCAGAAATCCCAAATCCAAAACCAAGGATTTACGGATGCGTTTGTCGTCAAGTTTGAAGGCAAAACGTGGGAAGAACAAGGCGTCAAACCGCTCGCCAAAAATTGATTCACGTGACAGGAGTTTCCAAAGAATTCAGGATCGGAGCATTGGTCATCGCAGGGCTGATCTTGTTGGTACTGGGCGTGAATTACCTCAAAGGATTCAACCCGTTCTCACCCTCCAACACCTACTACGCCCATTACGAGAAAATCGACGGACTCGCGGTGTCCAACCCTGTATTGGTGAACGGATTCAAGGTGGGGCAGGTCACGCAAGTGAAATTTACCGATGAAGGGGACGGCTCGCTACTGGTCGGTTTTGACATCGAAGAATCCGCCTTGCTGCTGACCAAAGACGCCACGGCCAAAATCATCTCAAGCGACCTATTTGGTACCAAGGCCATTAACCTCATCGCTGGAACAGGCAGCGAGACCGCGCAACCGGGCGACACGCTTTTGAGCGATTTGGAGGTGGGGCTGGCGGACGCCGTGCGGATCGAATTGATTCCGCTCAAAAACAAAACTGACCAGCTCATCGACGGCGTGGATGACATCTTGGAAAACCTCAAGGCTGTCTTTGAAGCCGACGCCACGTTGGAATTGCCGACAGCTTTTGAGAGCATCCAACGCACAGTGGAAAGCCTCGAGCAGACGTCACTGAAATTGGACGCCATGGTGGCCGAGAACCGCTCCACGCTGAAGAGCATTTTCTCGAACGTCGACGAGATCACGGCCAACCTCAAAAATCACAACGACGACCTCGCCAATGTGATGGAAAACTTCTCGGATATTTCGGATTCGCTTGCGGCTTCGAATTTTGCCGAAACCATTCAGCGCGCCAATTCCGCACTCACCCACGTCGACGAGATCACCCGCAAGATCAACAACGGCGAGGGCTCGTTGGGGCAATTGGTGAACAGCGACTCCTTGCACAACGGACTGATGGCCACCAACCAAGAGTTGCAGTACCTCATCAACGACCTGTACCTCAACCCCTGGCGCTACGTGCGGGTTTCCGTATTTAGCAAAAAGCAGGAGAAGGCCATTTCCAAAAAAGAGTTGCGCACGCTTCGCAAGATCATCGACGAAGAAATCGAAAAGCGGTCTGCTGAAGAAAAATAAATCCCGATCATGATCAGCCAGTTGCTCTTTCTCCTGCTCTTGTCCACGGGCATTTTCTTTTTTGCTCGCCGCATTGGCGTCATCCGCCGGAACATCAAGTCCGGCCGCGCTTGGGATGGTTCAGACCGAACGAGCGAACGTTGGGCAACCATGGCCCGCGTGGCATTGGGGCAGGGCAAAATGACCACGCGCCCCGTGGCGGGTGTCATGCACATCCTGATCTACGCCGGGTTTGTCATCATCAACATCGAGATCCTGGAAATCCTCATCGACGGATTATTCGGTACCCACCGCGTGTTCACATTCCTCGGGCCGGTATATGACTTCCTCATTGCATCGTTTGAATGGCTGGCCGCCGGGGTCATTCTAGCGTGCGTTGTGTTTTTTATTCGCCGCAACGGCATGGCCATTGCCCGCCTCGCCTCGAACGATTTGAAAGGATGGCCGTCCCTCGACGCGAATATCATTTTGGTGGTGGAAGTGCTGCTCATGTTCGCCTTTCTGAGCATGAATGCAGCGGATGCCATTGCACAATCGCGCGGGCTCGAGCACTATGTCACGGCGGGTTCGTTTCCAGTGAGTTCGTGT
>DJYV01000086.1:0-5809 GCA_002448555.1 Flavobacteriales bacterium UBA6969 | reverse complement strand
ACGTGGTTGATGCCCTTGTACAGCGGGTTGTCGGATGCAGGTGTGGTGGCGGTTGAACGCAGCATGTGGTGGTTCCACATCGCCGGGGTATTGGCATTCCTCGTGTACGTCCCTTACTCTAAGCATTTCCATATCATTCTCGCCTTCCCCAACACCTATTACTCCAACCTCAATCCCTCCGGTCAGATGGACAACATGGCTGCGGTCAAAAAGGAAGTGGACCTGATGATGGACCCCAACGCGGACCCGTTCGCGGCGGCTCCACCGTCCGACGAGCCGCCTGCACCTTTTGGGGTCAAGGACGCTCCGGATTTGACCTGGAAGCAATTGCTCGAAGCCTATACGTGCACGGAATGCGGACGGTGCACCTCCGAATGCCCGGCCAACCACACCGGCAAGTTGCTCAGCCCCCGCAAAATCATGATGTCCACCCGCGACCGCATCGAGGAGATCGGCCAACAGCGGGAGGCCAATGGCGGCAAATGGGAACCCGATGGAAAAACCCTGTTGGGCGATTGGATCACCGAAGAGGAACTCTGGGCCTGCACCAGTTGCCAAGCCTGCGTAGAAGTGTGCCCCATCAACATCAGCCCGATGGGCATCATCTTGGACATGCGGCGCAGCCTCATCATGGAGGACAGCAAATCGCCCGAGTCCATCACGTCCATGTTCAACAACATTGAAAACAACGGCGCTCCGTGGGCCTTCCCAGCCGGTAGCCGTGGCGATTGGACCCAAGAAGTTTTACCATGAGTTCATTCCACATCCCCACGATGGCCGAAATGACGGCCTCAGGTCAAACCCCCGATGTACTTTTTTGGGTGGGTTGTGCGGGCAGTTTTGACGACCGCGCCAAACGCATCACCAAAGCCATCGCGCGCATCCTCCACGCCTCAGATACGTCGTTTGCGGTGCTAGGCCAAGAGGAATCCTGCACCGGAGATCCGGCCAAGCGCGCAGGCAATGAGTTCCTCTACCAGATGCAAGCGGCCCAAAACATCGCCACACTCAACGGCTACGGCATCAAGCGCATCATCACCGGTTGCCCCCACTGCTTCAATGCCCTCAAGAACGAGTACCCGGGATTGGGCGGCGCGTATGAGGTTCTGCACCACACCCAATTCATCCGTGAATTGATCGAAACCGGAAAATTGCGCATGAGCGGCGATGCCCCCTTCAAGGGCCGGCGCATCACCTTCCACGATCCGTGTTACCTCGGGCGTTCCAACGGAGAATACCTGGCGCCACGCGAAGTCATTGCCAAACTCGATGCCGAATTGCTCGAAATGCGCCGCTGCAAGCAGAACGCCATGTGCTGCGGTGCAGGCGGAGCCCAGATGTTCAAAGAGGCTGAATCCGGAGACCGCGAGGTAAACCACGCGCGCACCGACCAAGCCCTCGAGACCCAACCTGAGGTCATCGCAACCGGTTGCCCGTTTTGCAACACGATGATGACCGATGGAGTCAAAAACGCAGAACAAGAATCCAACGTTGTCGTCAAAGACATCGCTGAACTCATCGCAGAGGCAGCGGACTTACTCGACGCACCGACTTCCTAATCTTACCCCATGTTACTAGAAGGAAAAGTGGCAATCATTACGGGCGCATCCCGTGGCATTGGAAAGGCCATTGCACAAGAATTTGTCAGCCAAGGCGCAAAGGTGGCCTTCACCTTCCGTTCGTCGGAGGAGAAGGCACGCGCACTGGAAGCCGAACTCACCTCCAACGGTGGAACCGTTCGCGGTTTCAAATCCGATGCGGCGGGAATGGACCAAGCGGAAACCTTGGTGAAAGAAGTCGTGGAAGCCTTTGGCACCGTTGACATCGTCGTCAACAACGCCGGTATCACCGACGACACCCTGTTGATGCGCATGAACGAAGAGCAATGGGACCGCGTCATCAGCGTCAACCTCAAGTCGTGTTTCGCCTTGACCAAAGCTGTCATGCGCACCATGCTCAAAGCCCGGGCCGGCAGCATCATCAACGTTAGCTCGGTGGTTGGTGTCCAAGGCAACGCGGGCCAGGCAAATTATGCGGCATCCAAAGCGGGCATCCTGGGCTTCACCAAATCCGTCGCCCTCGAGCTGGGTTCGCGCAACATCCGCTGCAACGCCATCGCTCCTGGTTTCATTGAAACCGAGATGACTGCGGCATTGGAAGAAGCCACCGTGCAAGGCTGGCGCGATGCCATTCCGTTGAAGCGCGGCGGCCAACCCGAAGACGTCGCTCAACTATGCACCTTCCTCGCAAGTGACATGAGCTCGTACATCACGGGCCAGACCATTTGCATTGACGGCGGCATGATCACGGCATAAGCCTGAACTGGTCCATGCCCTTTCTCATCGACATTCCAAGGGATTGGATCATTGAAGCTGAAGCCTGGCAATGGGCTACCGTTATCGGTATGGCCGGAGCCATCGCCCTTGGCCTGTATGGATGGAATGCGGGGATTGCCAAGCGCTCCACCGGTCAAGGCCTCCCTGGTTGGGGACGATGGGCCATGGGGTTGATGCGGTTCTGCGCCCTCGGGATCATTGGGTTCCTCCTGTTGGAACCGCTGATTCAATCGGTGGCATACGACGAAGAAAAACCCGTCGCCATCGTGCTGGTCGATGAAAGCGCTTCCATCTTGGCACGCACCGATGCCACAACCGGAGACACCCTCAATGCTTGGTCTGACGCCTTGGTCCAAGATTTGAGTCGACGCGGGCTGGAAGTGGAACGCTACGGTTTTGCTGGCGAATTGCGGCCCATTGTAGACGCTGATTCTGCATTCGCGTGGGATGGCGCACAGACCAACCTCAATGCGGCCATCCGTACCCTCGCCCCTCGAATCGAAAACCGCAACGTAGCCGGCATCGTTTTGGCATCCGATGGGCTCATCAACCGCGGTGCCTCACCTGTTTACGGCGTGCAATGGCCAAACCTCCCGGTGTGGACCGTTGGGTTCGGGGATACCACCGCCGTTCGCGACCGCTGGTTCAATACCGTCAACCACAATGCCGTGGCCTATCTCGGGAACGCCTTTCCGGTGCAAGCATTCGTGGAATCCCAGGGCATGGAGGGCCAAACCGGAAAACTGGAAGTCATCCACAACGGCAGCATCGTCGCGAGTGAAACGTGGCGGACCACCGGCCCCTCCGAACGCACCAAGTTGGAATTCATGCTCACCGCCGAATCGACGGGACTGCAGAAATACACGCTTCGGGTGACCCCCATCGCAGGCGAATACGACACCAGCAACAACCAGCGGACGCTCTACATCGATGTCTTGGAAAGCCGACGGGTCATCGCGTGTGTTGGGGCGGCAGCACATCCCGACCTCGGTGCGATCCGAATGGCATTGGAATCGTTGGAGTCCTACGACATTCGAGCCTATGATATCGCTTCCTTGCGCGATCCAAACGACTTGACCGACGCGCTCAACCAAGCCGATGTCGTCATCGCCCACAACTTATTTGGTAAGCGGTGGGTCGGCATGCAGTGGACCAAGCTGCTGGCAATGAATGACCTGCCCGTGTGGTGGTTGGCCGCTGATGCATCCTCGTGGGAAGCGCTCGAAGGCGAAAACGACTTGGGCGTGCAGATGACGGCGTCTGGTGACTTGACCCAGACCCACCGGGCCCGATTAAACCCGGCATTCTCCGCCTTGGAGTGGCCCGAAGGCTTGGCTGATGCCCTTCGCGCGTGGCCTCCTTTTTTCGGACCATTCGAACAGGTCACGTGGTCGCCGGCCTGGTCAACCCTCGCCTACCGGCAGTTTGGGGATGTCGAAACCAACGATGCGTTTTGGGGGTTGCGGGATGCTTCCAGCGGCTCCAAGCAGATCCTGAGCATTGGAGAAGGCCTGTGGCGTTGGCGCATGCGCAATTTTGCCCAATCCCAAAGCCACGAGCAGTTTGACACCTTCATTCAGCGACAGGTGCAATTCCTGGCCGCCGAAGACACACGCAAACGGTTGGTGGTTCAAACCGAAAAGCGCATCGGTGCGGACCAGCGCATGCAGTTTTCGGGACAGGCATTCGACGCTGCCTGGACACCCATGCGCGACGCCACCATTGAATTGAAACTCACCGACGACGCCGGCCAAGTCTTCACCCGCACCATGCTCCCGGCGACCCGTGGATACGCGGCGGACTGGGGGCGCATGCCAGCCGGAACGTACCAGTGGGAGGCCCTGAGCACGTTGGACGGTAATGTATTTGACGATGCGGGAACGGTCATCGTCGAAGACGCGCAAATCGAACGCACCCACGCCGCAGCCGATCTTGACGTCTTGGCGCAAGTTTCCCAAGCCACGGGCGGAACGTTCATCGGTCACTGGACGGCGATCGAGCCGTCCGAAGCAGGTGCCGCGCTGGCTTCCGAGGGCATCCCCTCGCCGATTCGCCATGAACAAACCCTGTTGAAGGATGCGATTGATTGGCGGTTCTGGCTGCTGCTCGCCCTCGCACTGCTGACCGTTGAGTGGATCGTACGCCGCCGCAACCTGGGATATTAACGCCCTTTGGGTAGGGCACTCCCGAGGGCTTGCGTAATTTCGGGGCATGGCACAACAACCCAATCCCAAACTGACCCGACGCCTCCTCATTTTGACCTTGGCCTTTGGTCCCATCCTCATCCTGTGGGGATCCCTCACCGTCACCATTCCTTCCGGACACGCCGGCCTGCTCTTCCACACTTTCGGAGATGGTATCGACCCCGAAGAACAGCCGATGAATTCCGGCTTCCACTTCAAAGCCCCGTGGAATAAAGTTTATGAATACGAGATCCGACAGAAGGAACGCCAGGAAAAACTGGAAGTGCTCAGCTCCAACCTCCTGAAAATCGAAATGGACATGACCGTATTCTACCAACCGGACTTGAAAAACCTGGGGCTACTTGAAATCGAGCGGGGCAAGAACTACGAAGAAAAGGTAATCGTACCAGCCATGCGTTCCGTTGCACGTGAGGTCATCGCCAAGTACCTCCCGGAGGAATTCAACACAACTCGCCGTGCTGAAATCCAATCCGAAATCGATGAGCGCATGCGTGAAAAGCTCGGTGAAAACTACTTGCAGCTCAACGACGTATTGATCCGCAACATCCGCCTGCCACGCAAGCTGGAAGAAGCCATCGAGCGCAAGCTTCAGCAAGAGCAAGAGTCACTGGAATACGAATTCCGATTGGACAAGGCCGCTAAAGAAGCCGAGCGTATGCGCATCGAAGCCGAGGGCATCCGCGATTACCAAGAAATCGTTTCGCGCGGCATCAGCCAGGAACTGCTAAAGTGGAAAGGCATCGAGGCGACCTCCGCATTGGCCAATAGCCAGAACACGAAGGTGGTGGTCATCGGTTCTGCCAAAGACGGCTTGCCGCTGATCTTGGGTGACAACTGATCATCGCGCGGATTCATCGCATGTTCCGAGTAACAAAAAACCCCGCCGAGTGGCGGGGTTTTTTCGTTGGTGAAGCTGATGCAATCAGGCTTCGACCCAAGTTCCTTTTTCCTTGGCCTGCGCAATCGCGGCCTTCAAGCCAATCTTGTTGATGGTGCGCATAGCAGACGTCGAAACACGCAACGTAACGTATGACCCGTCTTCGGTGTTGTAGAAACGCTTCTTCTGCAAGTTGGGATAGAATGTGCGCTTGGTGCGACGCTTCGAGTGGGAAACGTTGTTTCCGACCATGACTTTCTTACCAGTGAGTTGACATACGCGGCTCATAGATTAGCTTTTTTCGGACGGCAAAGAAACGAAAGAAATCTCTTGATTCCAACACCGCCACCCAACTTAATGCACGTTTCGGGAGCGCGCTGTACGGAGCACCC
>DJYV01000081.1:6921-7089 GCA_002448555.1 Flavobacteriales bacterium UBA6969 | reverse complement strand
GTTTTTCATCGATGAGTCGCCCGACACGTTTGCCTATCCCGTGTTGAGTTATCCGGAAAAAGTGAATTCGTTGACCCTGGATAAGGTGCCGCAGATTGAGGGAACGCTCAAAGGCATCAAAGGCCAATACTTGATGTTCGATGGGGGGCGGGTAATGAACGTGCGCAG
>DJYV01000081.1:0-6592 GCA_002448555.1 Flavobacteriales bacterium UBA6969 | reverse complement strand
CACAGCGGTTACCGTGTTCGCATCGATGTCGGATGAGAGGTTAGTTCATGGACGGGTCCACCGGAGCGTTCGCGATGTGATCGAACCCTTCGCCCATCTCCGTGATCAATGACTTCCATAAGGTTTCATCTTCTGATTCGGTGCTCATGATGGTGTCGACATCGGCGTTTGTAACGAACCACGAGCGGCTTTTGATTTCGTCCTCAAGTTGCCCTGGTGTCCATCCAGCATAACCGATAAAAAAGCGGAGCTTGCCTTCAAGTTGTACCCCCGTATTAAGCAGCGTACGCACCCAATCAAAATCACCGCCCATGAAAAGGCCGGGTTTCACCGTGATGGCATCCGGAGCACCTTCAATGGTGTGGAGGTAGTACAGGTTCGAATTTTTAACGGGTCCGCCCAAGCTGAGCCGGCATTCCACGACAGGCAGGTCGTCCAGTAATTCATTCAGGCCCACTTCAATGAAGTTGTTCAACACAAACCCAAAGGAACCTTCTTCGTTGTGCTCACACAGCAAAATGGCCTTTCGACCAAAGTGCGGATCCGCCATAAAAGGCTCAGCGAGCAGGACCTTGCCAGGCTCCAGAATACTATTCGATGACGGTGTGAAACGAATCATACGCTAAAGTTCTGATTTTTGCAGAAGAATAAAAACTGGAACATGCCCTTAATTCCCCGCCTTCAGCTCGTCTTCTTGTGCACCATGCTTCTGCTGGTTGATGAAAGCTTTGGCCAGCAGCACCAAGCATCCGACCCGCTCGTTGTTGCCGATGACAACCGAACGCCTACTTGGGGAGAGACCCTGGCGGTTTTTGAGGAATTGGCCAGTGGTTGTGAAGAGGCCTGCCTCATCGAAATCGGCACGAGCGATATCGGTCGGCCCATCCATGCGTTCATCATGACACGTGCGGCGATGAAGAGCGAAGACTTGGTGGGAGTTCGCACCATCCGGCAAGCGGACAAACTGGGGTTGCTGATTAACAATGCCATTCACCCGGGAGAACCCTGTGGAGTGGACGCATCGGTGGCTTGGATTCGGACGTTGTTGGCCGATGAGCAAGCGCGACGCTCAGTCCTCGACGTGATGGACATTGCCGTGATCCCCATGTACAACGTTGGTGGTGCGCTGAACCGCAATTGTTGCACGCGGACGAACCAGGATGGACCCGAAGAATACGGGTTTCGCGGAAATGCACGCAACCTCGACCTCAACCGGGATTTCATCAAAATGGACAGCCGGAATGCCGAGGCGTTTGTGGGCCTTTTTCATGCATTTTCGCCCGATGTTTTCATCGATACGCACACTACCAATGGCGCGGATTACCCGTATGAGATGACCTTGATAGCAACCCAGCCGGACAAGGCCGGACCGGTGTTGGGGCCCTTCATCCGGGAAACCATGGAGCCGGCCTTATATGCGTCCATGGAACAGCGGGGGGTGCCAACCAGTCCCTATGTGTATTCGATTGGAGAGACACCGGAAGAGGGCATTGTTGGATTTTTGGAAACGCCTCGTTATAGCACAGGATATGCAGCGTTGTTTGGGTGCATTGGCTTCACAGCGGAAGCGCACATGCTGAAGCCGTTTCCGGTTCGGGTTCAAGCGACGAAAGTCTTCATAGAGGCCACCGTGCAGTTCATGGCCGAGCGAAGTGAAGAACTCAAGGCCATTCGGACGGCGGAGGCTGCCCGTTGGGAGAATATTGCAACAGTTCCCGTTCGGTGGAAGCGCACTGAACAGTTCACCCCTTTGTGGTTTGAAGGGTTTGAATCCCGCAAGGAAATCAGTCCGGTGACGGGGGAGTTGCGACTCAAGTACGACCGCTCGAGGCGTTGGAGCAAGGAAATCCCCTTTTACAACCACTTTGCACCTGTGGCCGACACCGAAGTCCCGAAGTATTGGGTCATTCCGCAGGCATGGCGGCATGTTGTGGCACGCATGCAACGCAATGGAGTGGCCATGATACCAATTGAAAAGGACACCACAATGCTCCTGCGCGCCGGGGACATCAGAGGATTTACATCTTCACCGCGTCCCTATGAGGGGCACCACATGAACGGATTGGACTCCGTTGCGTGGGCGGTGGTCCCGATCCGGTTGTTTGAAGGTGATTGGGTGATTTCATCGGACCAGCCCAACCTGCGCTACATCTGTGAAGTCTTAGCACCCCATGGTCACGACTCGTTTTTAACGTGGAACTTCTTCGACAGTGCGATGCAGCAGAAGGAACACTTCAGCGGGTATGTTTTCGAAGAGACGGCGGCAGTGTTGTTGGCTTCAGATCCGTTGTTGCGCGCATCGTTTGAACAGGCCAAAGCGAGCAATCCCGAATTGCGTGAAGATGCTCGAGCTCAATTGAACTGGCTGTACCGGGCTTCTCCTCACTACGAAGGGACAGCAAACCGGTATCCGGTATTTAAATCCATAACCAACCGCCGATGAAACCGATGCGCGTCACCGATATGCTCTGGTCCTTTCCGGAGCGGTTTCTTCGCGTGAGCCACCAGTTAGGGCGAGTGGTTCGACGTGATGTCGTTGGGATGACGCCGGAGCAGATTCGCGCATCGTTGGACGGTTTGGCGCGGCTGTACCCGGGCCATTTCAATGTGGCATTTGAACGTACAACCCTCCAAGGTGTCCCGTGCGCAACGTTGTATCCGCGCCATAGGGGCCTTGGAAAGGCGGGGCAAGATGCACCGGTATTGGTCTTGGCGCACGGAGGTGGATTCGCCTTCGGCAGCGCGTTGACGCACCGGGCATTCGCCTCGGCCTTGGTAGTGGAACTGCAGTGTGAGGTCTGGATTCCTGAATACCGGTTGGCCCCCGAACATCCCTTTCCGGCACCTTTGGAAGATGTGATCGCAGTCTTGCATGGCCTTTCAGCGAATTCGGAAGCACTCTGGGTTCTCGGTGATTCGGCAGGGGGGAATTTGGCCCTTGCTGCCGGTTTGGAGTGGATGCATCGCACCGGTCGACGCATTCAAGGAATCGGACTTTTTTCGCCGTGGCTGGACTTGCGATCAAATTCTTTGAGCAACCGACTGAACCAGACGGATCACAGTCCGTTCGAACGCCTTGATTTGGTGGAATACGCCGCGCACTACTTGCGTGATGTTCCTGCAGATGATCCACTGGTTGCGCCGCTGAATAGCGATCTGACTGCTGCACCACCGATTTACATTGAGGCGTCGAAGGCGGAATATTTGCATCCAGATTTTGAGCAGGCATGTGCTGTTTTTGAAGAACGTGGAGTGACCTTCACAGCGCGCGAAGAAAAGGGTGCGCTTCACGGCTGGCAGCTCTTTCCAGATGTCTTGCCTGAAGCCAAACGGAGCGTCCGGGCTTTCAGTTCATTCATTGAAGGCGTTCGTACTTAGGCGTGGGCCTGTTCGATGCACGCAATGAGGGTGTCGAGCGCCTCTTGCAAATCAACATCATTGATGTTCAAGGGCGGGGCGATTCGAAATGCTTGTGGTGTGCTGAGGAAATAGAAAACCAACACACCACGTTGCATCGCGGTCTGAACTGCGTCGTTCACCGCTTCCGAGGAATCCAATTCCACAGCTATGTAAAGCCCGATCCGCCGAACTTCCCGCACGTGGGTGCATCCTCGCATGGCCGCTTCAATGGATTGACCGACCTGTTCTACACGATTCCAATCTGTTGATTGCAGCAAAGCACTGGCAGCTGCCGAAGCAGCACAGGGAACGGGATGACCACCGAACGTCGTGATGTGACCGAGGGAAGGAGAATGCGCAAATTGCCGCAAATGCTCCTTGCTCGACACAAGTGCTCCCATTGGCATGCCGCCTCCCAATGCCTTGCCCAAACACAGGTGGTCCGGCTCAACCCCGAAATGCTCAAAGGCAAAGGGGCGCCCGGTTCTTCCGAATCCACATTGTATTTCGTCGAGCACCAAATGCGCTCCAACTTGCGTGCATTTATCCCGGATTGCACGCAGCCATTCCGGGTCGGGAATGCGAATTCCAGCGTCCCCCTGAACGGTTTCCATGACGACGCCGGCTACTGAAGCATCAATAGCGTCAAGGCCTTCGGTGTCATTCCACGGAATGATTGCTGTGTCGCCGACAAGGGGGCCAAATGGCGCTTTGCGTTCGGCGTTGGAACTCACTGAAAGCGCGCCAAACGTATTCCCGTGGTAGCCGCCTTCGATGGCGAGGATTTTGCTGCGATGCGTGACGCGCCGAACGAGCTTCATCGCCGCATCAATCGCTTCTGCCCCGGAATTGACAAAATAGACAGCGTCTAGCGCTGCGGGCAGCAGAGAGAGCAGCCGGTCAGCGGCCACGTCCTGCGCGGTTTGGCGTATTTCGCCGTAGACCATCACATGAAGGTGCTTGTCGACTTGTTCGTGGATTGCGCTGAGGATGTCCGGATGGGCGTGGCCAAAAGAACTAGCGCCTATCCCAGATATGAAATCGATAATTTCCTCCCCGTTTTCCAGTGTCAGCCGGGAGCCCTTTGCATGCTCAACCCGCAGTCCGAGTGGGTGCAGCGTAGTTTGCGCCAATCCGTCCCGTAACAGTTCGTCACTCATGGTCGGTTGGTTTGGAGGGATACTTCGTCCATAAACACCCAACTCGGGTTCCCAGCGCCGAGGTGTCCCTCAGGAAGCAGTCCGTGGTTCTTCACCTGAAAACGAACAAAGCGCGCGATGGTACGCCCGTCGATTTGGAAGGTGTGGCGGATGGGTGCCTCATCCTCTTGGTCAATGGCGTGGCTTGTCTGACCAAAACGAGACCATTCCTTGCCGTCGAGGCTGCATGAAATTGAGATGCGCTTTGGCAGGTAGATCCACGGTCGAATGTCCCGCAAGGCACCGATGCTGACACCGGTGATTTCAGTAGGATTCTTGAGGTCAATAGTCCCCGTGATATCTGTTCCCCAGTACCCTTGCCAGTCGCCCGTTTGGTATTGATTGCCTCCTTCGATACCGTCAATCAATGCTTGGTCACCGCCCGCAGCATACTGGTTGCTCAGAGGCGTGTCCATTTCAAGTGTGTATGGGTGGTTGACTTGCTTCAAGGCATGATGAACAACACTGGAAGTGCGCGCGCCTTGGACCGTGCGGGCATGGATTGCGGTCGACGCATTTACATCAAACGCTCCATCGTATTCAACCCAATTCGAAGGCTCCGGAGAACCGCTGTTCATCGGCACCAAAGCATATTCAACGGAGAACGCATCAAGGCTCTCGGTTGAAATGGAGACCGAACAGGTGTTTTTGAAGGTGCGTGGGGCACGTATAACTGGAACGGGGATGAATCCATCTGCATCCCATTGCTCAATGGGCCAGCGATTCTTAGCTTCACCAAACGTACTCGGTTCGCCCTGGCAGGCATAGCTCAACGTTCCTCCTTGACGCAGTTGCTCTTTGCGGATGAAAGCAGGCAGGAGACTGGATTGGAAGGACGCGCTTCGAACGTACTTCCCTTCGCCTTGTTTGTCAATTCGGACCGTTTGGCCAGCATTTGGCGTGACGCAAACCTCGTCGAATAACGGTGTGCCGAGGATCAGCTGGTTGCTCCCCGGCGTAACTGGGTACATCCCCAAAGCGCTCCAGACATACCAGGCACTCATTTGACCGCAATCCTCATTACCGGACAAGCCATCGGGCAGGGGAGAGTACAAGGTGCGGCGAATGCTGTCGACCAACTCTGCTGTTCGGTGGTGTTTGCCCACAAACGGATACAGGTAAGCCATGTGGTGGCTGGGCTCATTCCCATGCGCATATTGGCCAATCAGGCCGGTGATGTCTGCTTGATTGCGCCCGGTGGTTTCGCTGCTTGATGTGAACATGGCGTCCAACTTCGCTGCATAACCTGTAGCACCTCCGAGAAGCTCAACATGGCCATTGACGTCGTGAGGAACAAAGAAGTTGTACTGCCATCCGTTGGCTTCGGTGTAATTGAAATTCACCTCCCGTGGATCAAATGCCTCGAGCCATGCGGCGGACCGTTTGGGCTGAAAGAACCCACTTTCCTTATTGAATACGTTGCGGTAGTTCAATGCCCGCATCCGAAACCGGTCCACGAGCTCAGCATCTGTGCTGTGTTTGGTGGCAAATTTGGCGATGCAGGCATCGTCAAAAGCATATTCCAGTGTTTTGGAAACCGATTCGTGTTCCTCATTCAAGGGGATGTATCCCAACGCTACGTAGGGTTCAAGACCGAGGTGAGCGCTGTCAGCCGCTTGCACCATAGCTGCAACAGCCAAATTCACATCAAAACCGCCAATGCCCCACGCATCAGCATCAGCGATAACCGGCACGCTGTGGTAACCGATCATGCACCCGGTGTAATTACCGGCCAATTCCCAAACGGGCAACTGACCGCCTTGATCATACATGCGTAGCATCGTGCGAACGAAGTCCCGTGACCGTTCGGGTTCGATCCAGTTGAGCAAAGGATGCAAGGCACGGAAGGTGTCCCAGAGGGAAAAAACGGTATAATGATTGCCTTCATCCGCCGAGAGCTGGTGAACCATTAGGTCCGTCCCCCGGTATTGTCCGTCGACGTCATTGGCCAGGTTTGGCGCTGTAAAGCAATGGTAAAGCGCGCTGTAAAACGT
>DJYV01000148.1:6051-15396 GCA_002448555.1 Flavobacteriales bacterium UBA6969 | reverse complement strand
AGGCCGGCAAGGCAAGTACGTGGTCATGATCGACCCCCTGGACGGCAGTTCCAACATCGACGTCAACGTCTCCATCGGGACCATCTTCAGCATTTACCGGCGCATCACCCCACTCGGGGAGCCGCTCAGAGACGACGACTTTCTGCAGTCAGGATCCGACCAAGTGGTGGCTGGATACATCCACTACGGCTCCTCCACCATGCTCGTGTACACCACCGGTAGCGGAGTAAACGGCTTTACGCTCGATCCGGCTGTAGGGGAGTTTTTCCTTTCCCATCCGCGCATGGCCTTTCCGGAGGCGGGTTCGATTTACTCCATCAACGACGCCTTGATTGACTCTTCGCCCGAAGCCGTGAAGCGGTTCATTGTCGGGTGCAGGGAAGCGACAGGTGCCGGGCTCAAAGCCCGCTACATCGGCAGCCTCGTCACTGATTTCCACCGCAACCTCATCAAGGGAGGCATCTACCTCTACCCCAGCACCACCTCGAATGCCGAGGGGAAACTGCGGCTAACGTACGAATGCAACCCCTTGGCCTTCATCGCTCAACAGGCTGGCGGAACGGCGGAGGACAATGCCGGGGATATTTTGACCAAACAACCGAAACATTTGCATGAGCGATCGCCTTTTTATGTCGGAAGCGTCAACATGGTGCACGGACTGCGCTCATGTTGGCTCGACACCGAAAAGACGGGCTAAATTTGCCCCCTGATAGCTGGCAAAATGCGCGTTGACGACCTCCTGAATTTTTACCGAGCGGACCGACGCGCTCACCTGCTCAACGCCTGCTGGGAAAACGACGGTTCCAAGGCCGAACTCAAAGGAATCGTGGGATCCGCGCCGGCCTTGCTCGCGGCTTCGATATTAAGCCCCGGCGGGGAGATGGCCGACGATTCTGCCCTGCGCGATGCACCCAGCCATCTTTTTGTCCTCGACGACAAGGAATCGGCTGCCTATTTCCTCAACGACCTGCAGCAACTGATCGGCGACACCCGCAACGTTTTGTTTTTCCCGCGTTCTGCGCGGGTACCGTACCAAGAAGAGGTCACAGAAAACGCCAACATCGCGATGCGCGCCGAGGTCCTCAATGAGATCAATCGCCACGGCAAGGGGCTCGCCATTGTCACTTTCGGGGAAGCCATTGCCGAACAAGTCATCAGCAAGCGCGAGCTTTCCGAACAGACCTTTGCCTTGGCCTTGGGCGAGAAGTATACCATGGACTTCCTCGACGAGGTGTTCATCGAGTACGGGTTCAGCAAGGTTGATTTTGTATACGAACCCGGGCAATACGCAGTGCGCGGGGGCATTGTCGATGTGTTTTCCTACTCGTTTGACCATCCCTACCGCATCGAGTTCTTCGGCGATGAGGTGGACTCCATCCGGAAGTTTGATCCCATCTCCCAGCTCAGCGTCAACAAGATGACCAGGGCGGTGGTGGTGCCCAACATCGGCGACCAAAGCCTCCACGAATCTGTCGAGCCGCTGTTCAACTTTATCCCGGCCGACACGCGCATTTGGATGGCCGATGCCAAGCGCGCTGAACGTCAATTGGAAAAGGCCATGGAGCGCGCGGAGAGCGCCTTTGAACGCGTTTCAGGCGCAGTCAAATTCACCCCGCCGGAAGCCTTGTTCATCGCACCGGAACGACTGGAAAGCCTGCTCGAACCGTTCCACGTTGTGGAGTTCGATGGGGGGACCACGTTTCCGAACCGGGTGGTCATCGACTGGGACATGATCCAACAGCCGAGCTTCAACAAAAACTTCGACCTCATCACCTCCAACCTGCAGGCCAACCACCGACAAGGCTACCACAACGTCATCGTCGCCGGACAAGCCACGCAAATCGAGCGGCTGCACGACATTTTCGCCGACCGCGAAGCCGAAGTGCCGCACCACCCCATCCCCATCGAGCTGAGCCAAGGCTTTGTCGACAAACAGCTCAAATTGTTAGTCTACACCGACCACCAGCTATTCGAGCGCTACCACCGATTCCGGCTGAAGGAAGGCTTCAAAAAGAGCAAGCAAGCCCTGACCCTCAAGGAGCTCTCTGCCCTTCAACCGGGCGACTACGTGGTGCACATCGACCACGGAATCGGGCAGTTCGGAGGTTTGCAAAAAATTGACGTCAACGGCAAGGAACAAGAAGCGATTCGCTTGAGCTACCGAGGAGGCGACGTCTTGTACGTCAACATCCATTCCCTGCACCGGATTTCGAAGTACTCGTCGAAGGAAGGAACCGCCCCTAAAATCTCCAAGCTCGGCACCGGCACCTGGGCTGCGACCAAGGCCAAAACCAAGTCGCGCGTCAAAGAGTTGGCGTTTGATTTGTTGAAATTGTACGCCAAGCGAAAATCGTCTAAAGGATTTACGTTTTCTCCGGACAATTACATGCTCCATGAGCTCGAGGCCAGCTTCATGTTTGAAGAGACACCGGATCAACGAGCAGCCATCCACGCCGTCAAAAAAGACATGGAGCGCTCAACTCCGATGGATCGCCTCGTGTGTGGTGATGTGGGCTTTGGAAAAACCGAAGTTGCCATCCGCGCTGCCTTCAAAGCCGCCGCCGACGGAAAGCAAGTCGCCGTCTTGGTTCCGACCACCATTCTCTCCATGCAGCACCACCGAAGCTTCACGCGGCGCTTGCGTGATTTTCCCGTCAATGTGGACTACATCAACCGATTCAAGACGGGTAAAAAGCTCACTGAAACCCTCAAGAAATTGAAGGACGGTCAAGTCGACATTTTGGTAGGTACGCACGCACTGGTCGGGAAGCGCGTCGAGTTCAAAGACCTCGGCCTGCTTATCATTGACGAAGAACAGAAGTTCGGAGTAGCCGTCAAAGACAAGCTCAAAACCATCCGAGCGAACGTCGACACCCTGACCCTCACGGCCACGCCCATCCCCCGTACGCTGCAATTCAGCTTGATGGGCGCGCGCGACTTGAGCACCATTGCCACGCCTCCACCCAACCGCCAGCCCGTCGAGACCACCCTTTCGCCGTTCAACGAAGAAGTGATCCGGGACGCCATAGCCTACGAACTCAGCCGCGGTGGCCAGGTGTATTTCGTCAACAACCGGGTCAAAAACATCCAAGAAGTCGCCGGCATGATCTCCCGATTGGTCCCGGACGCACGCATCGGAATCGGCCACGGCCAGATGGAAGGGAAACAACTCGAAGACGTTATGGCGCGGTTCATTGACGGCGCTTTCGACGTCCTCATCGCCACCACCATTATTGAGTCTGGAATTGATATTAGCAATGCCAATACCATGATAATAAACGACGCGCATCAATTCGGCCTGAGTGACCTGCACCAGCTCCGTGGCCGCGTCGGGCGCTCGAACAAAAAAGCCTTCTGCTACCTCCTTTCCCCGCCCCTAAGTTTGTTGCCTGACGAAAGCCGCAAACGCCTCCAGGCGATTGAGCAGTTCAGCGACCTCGGCAGCGGCATTCAAATTGCCATGCGCGACCTCGACATCCGGGGTGCTGGCGACCTCCTCGGGGGCGAACAAAGCGGTTTCATATCGGAATTGGGCTTCGATATGTACCAAAAGATCCTCGCCGAAGCCGTGCAAGAGCTCAAGCAAGAATCGTTTGCCGAACTGTTTGAAGAGGAGAACAAAGCCAGCCAGCGTTTTGTCGTGGAAGCTGCCATCGAGACGGATTTCCAGCTGATGATCCCGGACCACTACGTATCCGACATCCCCGAGCGCATCTCCCTTTACCGCGAACTCGACGACCTCGACAAAGCTTCGGATTTGGTGGAATTCAAGGAGCGGCTCGAGGACCGTTTTGGACCCTTGCCGCAGGAAACTGAGGACCTCATCGAAACCATTCGGTTGCGGTGGTTGGCCGAGTACCTGGGGATGGAAAAGATCATGCTCAAAGGCGGGAAGATGATCACCGCTTTCATCGCCGACGAGGACAGCCCGTTCTTCCAAGGCCCAACGTTTGCGCGCATCCTGAACTACCTCAAGCACCACGCCCGCGACACCAAGATGTACCAGCGCAACAACGCCCTGCGCATGAGCATTGAAAACATCACCAGCCCCCTCGCCGCCTTGCGCGTACTCGAGGACATTGCTGGTTTGCGTGCCGAAGAGGCCGCTCCGGATTACACCCCACCTGAAGCCGTAGCTGATGGGAAGTAAGTCCGCCTCCGATTTTGCGTTGATGGATTTTTCATCTCAGCAGCGCTTTGTAGACGGGCAGATCCTGCTCATCGACAAGCCGCTCGAGTGGACTTCATTCGACGTGGTTAACAAGCTCCGCTGGGCTCTGCGCAACCGCCTCGGCGTGAAGAAGTTTAAGGTCGGCCACGCCGGCACCCTGGATCCGCTTGCGACGGGTATGCTGGTCATTTGCACCGGCCGCGCCACCAAGGCCATTGAAGGCCTTCAGTCCGACGCGAAATCCTACACTGCCACCATTCGACTCGGCGCCACCACCCCGTGCCTAGACGCCGAATTGCCCGTGAGCGAGTGGGTGGATGCGAAGCACATCGACAAAGCGGCCATCGTCGCCGCAGCCGCCCAGCAAACCGGCACCATCGACCAGATGCCCCCGCTTTACAGCGCCAAGAAAATCAAGGGGCAAAAGGCCTATGCCGTGGCGCGAAAAGGTGGCGACATTGAACTGAAGGCCGCTACCATCGAAATCTCGCGGTTTGACATCGGTTCGGTCGAGGCCCGCACCATCGACGGCCACGCGGTGGTGGACGTCACGGCTGAAATCGACTGTTCGAAGGGCACGTACATCCGTGCCATAGCACGGGACCTCGGAAGTGCCCTGGGCGTCGGGGGGCACTTGATCGGCCTGCGGAGGACGCGCAGCGGCGCCTACGGGATTGACGCGTGCCGGCCATTGACGGACGTGCTTGCGGCCATCGAGGCCACCCCGATTTGACCAGCCCCAGCGGCGGTTGACCTTTGATTGCGAATTCCTTAGCTTTGCCGCCTTATACAGCGCCATGAAGTTATCTTCCTTCAAATACGAAATTTCACCCGACCTCATTGCTCAACGGCCCCTCGAAAACCGAGACGACAGCCGCTTGATGGTCGTCCACAAGGACACCGGAAAAATTGAGCACAAGATGTTCAAGGACGTCCTAGATGAATTCGATGAAGGCGATGTATTTGTGGCCAACGACACCAAGGTTTTCCCAGCCAAATTGTACGGCAACAAGGAGAAGACCGGTGCCGTCATCGAGGTGTTCTTGCTCCGCGAGCTGAACCGCGAAAGCATCCTGTGGGATGTACTCGTGGACCCCGCACGTAAAATCCGCATCGGCAACAAGCTTTACTTCGGTGAGAACGACGAGTTGGTGGCTGAAGTCATCGACAACACCACGTCGCGTGGCCGAACCCTCCGTTTCTTGTTCGACGGTTCGTACGAGGAATTCATGGAGGTCATCACCAGATTGGGTGAGACCCCCATTCCCAAATACCTCGAGCGCGAAGTGGAACCCGTAGACCGCGAGCGTTTCCAGACCATCTACGCCGACAAGCTCGGTGCTGTCGCCGTTCCCACCGCCGGTTTGCACTTCTCAAAGCAGCTGCTGAAGCGCCTGGAAATCAAGGGCATCGACCTGACCTTCTTGACCCTTCACATTGGTTTGGGCACATTCCGTCCGGTTGAGGTGGAAGACCTGACCAAACACAAGGTGGATTCGGAGCAGCTCATCATTCCTGAGGATTGTGTTGCGCAGGTCAATCGCGCCAAAGCAGAAGGTCGGCGGGTCGTTTCCGTAGGAGCTACAGCCATGCGCGCCATGGAAACGTCTGTGAGCACCACCGACACATTGAAGCCATACAACGGATGGACGAACAAGTTCATCTTCCCCAAGTACGATTTCAAGATCTCGGATGCGTTGATTACCAACTTCCACACGCCCCAGAGCACCTTGCTCATGCTCAGCTCAGCGTTTGGCGGTTACGACCTCATCATGGAGGCGTACAACGAAGCGATGAAGGAGAAGTACCGCTTCTTCGCTTACGGTGACGCGCTGTTGATTCAATAAGCCCCGAGCGTCCATTTGCATGCATTTGCAAATTTTCTGCGGCGCATTGGCCGTGGATGAACGAACTTCGTTGAAAACCAACGGTTATTGACGATATGAACTTCTTACTCTCTCCCATTAAAGGTGCCCTCGGTGTGGCTTCTGCCCTCGCCCTCGGTGTTTTCATGACAAGTGCAGGCATCGCTGAGCCCCAGCCTGAATTGGCCATCGGCTCAAAAGCTCCCCTTGCCGACGTGCTCATGATGAACGTGAATGGCACGCAGATGAGCCTCAATACGGCCGCTGGCCCCAACGGATTGCTCGTGGTTTTCAGTTGCAACACCTGCCCCTTTGTCGTTGGCAACGGTGAAAAGAGCGATGGCTGGGAAGGCCGCTACAACGAGACCGGCCGCTTCGCCAAAGAAAACGGCGTTGCCATGGTGCTCGTCAACTCCAACGAAGCCAAGCGCGACAACCACGATAGCATGGACGCGATGAAGGCACATGCCAAAGACAACAACTACGGCATGCCTTACCTGCTCGACGCCAACCACCAGCTGGCCGATGCATTTGGCGCGTTGAAGACGCCCCATGTCTACCTGTTTGACGGCGACATGAACCTCGTGTACCGCGGTTCCATTGACGACAACGTGAGCGACGCTGACGCGGTATCAGCGCGTTACGTGCAGGACGCGATCACGGCGGTTGCCAATGGCAAGCCTGTCGGTGTAGCCGAGACCAAAGCCATCGGCTGCTCCATCAAGCGCGTTTCGAAGTAATCAGAGCGGAAGGTTGCCGTGCTTCTTGCGCGGCAGGGTGTCCACTTTGTTCTGGAGCATTTCGAATGCTCGAATCAGTTTGGCCCGGGTGTTGTGTGGAACGATAACCTCATCCACGTAACCTCGGGCCGCTGCATTGTAGGGGTGCGCAAACAGCTCCGCGTATTCCGCCTCCTTCTCCTTCCACGTCGCTTCCGGATCGTCTGAAGCGGCGATTTCCCGCTTGAAAATAATCTCCGCTGCGCCCTTGGCGCCCATAACCGCAATCTCTGCAGTCGGCCACGCATAAACGAGGTCCGCGCCGATGTGCTGGCTGTTCATGACATCATACGCGCCGCCGTATGCCTTGCGCGTGATGACCGTGATGCGTGGCACCGTGGCTTCGCTGAAGGCGTACAGGAGTTTGGCGCCGTTGGTGATGATGCCGTTCCACTCCTGGTCGGTTCCTGGCAAGAAGCCCGGGACGTCTTCCAACACGAGCAACGGAACATTGAACGCGTCGCACGTGCGCACGAAACGCGCCGCCTTCGTCGATGCGTTGTTGTCCAATACCCCCGCCAAGAACGCCGGTTGGTTCGCCACTACCCCGATGCTCTTACCGGCCAGGCGTGCAAAGCCGCAGACGATGTTCTCGGCATAGTCCTTTTGAACTTCTGTAAACGTCCCTGCGTCGCACACCTGGTTCACCACCTCGCGGATGTCGTACGGCTGCTGCGCGCTCTCCGGCACGACCGCATCCAGTGCAGGCCGCTGTTCATCGCCCGGCGTGTAATCCAAGGCTTCCGGGTCCTCCTCGCAGTTTTGTGGAAGAAAACTCAAGACGTCTTTGATGTGCTGGATCACAAGGGCTTCGTTGGCCGCCGTGAAATGGGTAACCCCGGACTTGCTCGCGTGGGTTTTGGCCCCGCCCAACTCTTCGCTTGTCACCTCCTCGTGCGTCACGGTTTTCACTACGTTGGGGCCAGTCACGAACATGTAGCTGGTGCCCTCGGCCATGAAAATGAAATCCGTCAAGGCTGGCGAATACACCGCCCCGCCCGCACACGGACCGAGGATGGCACTCAACTGTGGAATCACCCCACTGGCGCGCACGTTGCGGTAAAAAATGTCCGCGTAGCCCCCGAGCGATACCACACCCTCTTGGATGCGCGCCCCACCGCTGTCGTTCAGGCCAATGAGGGGAGCGCCGTTCTTCATTGCCAGGTCCATGACGCGGCAGATTTTCTTGGCGTGCGCCTCGGCAAGTGAGCCCCCCAACACCGTGAAGTCCTGCGAAAAGACATACACCAACCGGCCATTGACCCGGCCATAGCCTGTGACAACGCCGTCACCGAGAAACTGCTGTTTGTCCAACCCGAAATTGGTCGAACGGTGCTTCACGAGCATCCCCAATTCCTCAAAACTATCGGGATCCAAGAGCAAGTTCAGGCGTTCGCGCGCCGTCAATTTGCCTTTGGCATGCTGGGCCTCAAGGCGCTTCTCACCACCTCCTTGCAACGCTTGCTCGCGCAATTCATTGAGCCGATTTCTGTGCTGTTCCATGAGGCAAATCTACGGAGATGGCGGCCTCCGAATGACCGGGCTTCGTGCCGTACCTTTGGGCGTCTGAAGAAAATCATTCAGGAACCATGCATCGAACGCATACTTGCGGCGAACTGCGCGCCGACCACGCAGGCCAAACCGTCACCTTGAACGGTTGGGTTCAACGCACCCGCGACTTGGGTGGAATGACCTTTGTCGACGTCCGGGACCGATACGGCCTGACCCAGTTGGCCTTCAACATGGATTCAAACGAAGCGCTATGCCTGAGCGCTCGAAAACTCGGCCGGGAATTTGTCATCAAGGCTACCGGTCTTGTCAAAATCCGCGAATCCAAAAACACCCAGATGCCCACCGGGGACATCGAAATCGAAGTCACCCAGCTCGACGTCTTGAATGCCAGCAAGACTCCGCCGTTTACCATCGAAGACGAAACCGATGGCGGCGACGACCTGCGCATGCAATTCCGCTACCTCGACCTGCGCCGCAAGCCCGTACAGCGCAACCTCATGCTCCGCCACCGGTTGAGCATCGAGACGCGCAAGTACCTCGACAGCGTGGAATTCATCGAAGTCGAGACGCCGTATTTGATCAAGTCGACGCCAGAAGGCGCTCGGGATTTTGTCGTGCCTTCGCGCATGAATCCCGGGCAGTTTTACGCGTTGCCACAAAGCCCACAGACGTTCAAGCAGCTGTTGATGGTCAGCGGATACGACCGCTACTACCAGATCGTCAAGTGCTTCCGCGACGAAGACCTCCGGGCTGACCGCCAGCCAGAATTCACGCAGATTGACTGCGAGATGGCCTTTGTGGAGCAAGAAGACGTGCTGCAGACGTTTGAGCACCTCGTGCGCCACCTCTTCAAAACCGTCCTCGACGTCGAAATCGATGCGTTCCCGCGCATGACGTATGACGAGGCCATGGAGCGATACGGAAGCGACAAGCCCGACGTGCGCTTCGGCATGGAATTCGTCGACTTCGGTCCGGTGGCACAAGGCCAAGGGTTTGGCGTTTTTGACAACGCTGAAGC
>DJYV01000148.1:0-5672 GCA_002448555.1 Flavobacteriales bacterium UBA6969 | reverse complement strand
CTGACCGATTGGGTCAAGCGGCCTCAGATTGGTGCCAATGGCTTGGTGTACTGCAAAGTCAACGAAGACGGGACGTTCAAGTCGAGCGTGGACAAGTTCTTCGACGCAGAAAAACAAGCGGCGTGGGCTGCTCATTCCGGTGCCAACGCAGGGGATTTGATCCTGATGCTCTCCGGAGATTTGCACCGGGTTCGCAAACAACTGAACGAATTGCGTTTGCACATGGGCAGTGCGTTGGGATTGCGCGATCCCAAGGTCTTCAAGCCTTTGTGGGTGGTGGACTTCCCCCTCCTCGAATGGGACGAAGACACCGAACGCTACCACGCCATGCACCACCCGTTCACCTCGCCGAAACCCGAGCATTTCGACCTCATCGATTCGGACCCCGGTGCGGTGAGAGCCAATGCGTACGACATGGTGATCAACGGCGTGGAGATCGGTGGAGGCTCCATCCGAATCCACGACAAAGGCATCCAGGCCAGGATGTTCGACCTGCTCGGTTTTACCCCGGAAGAGGCGGAGGCCCAGTTTGGCTTCTTGATGAACGCCTTCCAATACGGTGCTCCACCGCACGGCGGACTGGCACTCGGCTTCGATCGCCTCTGCTCGCTCTTCGGCGGCAGCGACTCCATCCGGGATTTCATCGCCTTCCCGAAGAATAACTCGGGCCGCGACGTCATGATCGACGCGCCAAGCCCCATCCACGACGAACAATACGACGAACTGTACCTCCGTTCCACAGCACCGGAAGCGGACGAATAAACCTCAATCCATGTACCCACCCGAACTCGTAGCTCCCATGAAAGCCGACCTCACCGAGGCCGGAATGACCGAATTGCTTTCACCCGAAGCGGTGGACGCCGCGCTCAATGAATCCGGCACCACCCTTGTGGTCATCAACAGCGTATGCGGTTGCGCCGCAGGTGCCATGCGCCCCGGTGTCAAGCTCGCGTTGCAGCACAGCAAACTGCCCAACCATTTGACTACGGCATTTGCTGGGGTTGACCGCGAAGCGGTTGACCGCGCACGCAAATTCATGTTGCCGTACCCGCCCAGCTCGCCGAGCATTGGACTGTTCAAGGACGGCCGTTTGGTCCACATGATCGAGCGTCACCACATCGAAGGCCGCACCGCCGAGATGATCGCAGAAAACCTGCAAATGGCCTTCGACGAATACTGCTAACTTCCGGGCATGAAGCCCTGGAACAAAGCCATCCAACGCGTCTCCCCGAGCTGGCAAGCAGCTGGACTGACGTGGCTCTGGGTGGCTTTGTTACATCCGGACGTCTTTTTTCGACCCAATTCCCTCTTGCTCGCTTCGAGCCGGGACGCCGTCAAGAACATCTACACCCTCGCTTGGCAATGGGCCCACGGCGGCGTGTTCAGCACGGAGTTCGCCGGCATGGGTTGGCCCTTTACCGAGCACGTTTTTTACACGGATGGGCATCCGCTGCTGGCATGGCTGACAGGTGGGTGGCTCGTGCCCCATGTCCTCCCTGCCGAATGGACGGCTGGCTTGGTGCATGCGGCCATCATCGCATCGTGGGGCCTGACTGCCGCGCTACTGGTTCGCATTTTGAATCACTACGGCGCCCGCGGCACTGGCGTCGTCTTGGCGAGCAGTTTTATCGCCTTGAGCCATCCGCAGGTGCTGCGTTGGACCGGGCACTACGCCATGGCCTACACCGTTGCGTTGCCACTCACGTGGTGGCTGCAACTCCAATGGCAAACCACTCCAACGCGGAAGAACGCCGGAAAACAAGTCATTAACCTGTTGATTTGGCTGCTCACACACGCCTACCTCGGCGCCATTGCCACAGCATTTGCTGGATTGATGAGCGGGTTCCATTGGTTGGCAAACACGCAGCGAACGGCGCGTGAACTCGCCCAGCTCACCGTTGCTACTGTGACGCCGCTCGCAGGGTACTTGCTGCTTTTGGCGTTTAGCGACATCCATCCGTTTCGCACGGATCGGCCATTCGGGTTTTGGGACAACGTCAGCCAGTGGAATGCCGCCGTCCTGCCATCGCACGGGCCCCTTGGTGCGCTGCGCAAACAGTTGGGATGGGGGCTTACGGCATGGGAAGGATGGGCCTACCTCAGCACGGGATTCTGGGTGGCGTTGGGCATGGCTGCGGGTCGGGGCTTACGTAGCCGCCGTTGGACGACCGTGCACGTCGGCGGACCGTGGATCGCCGTCGCTGCTGCACTTGTGCTCTATGGCATAGGCGTGGGCGAGCCGTTTCGAACGGGTGGCGAGGCGTGGTTAGATCGGGCCAAATTATTCACGCAGTTCCGTGCCATTGGGCGGTTCACGTGGGCGGCGGTCTGGGTATTTCCTGTGCTCGCCGTATGGTGGGCGCGGCGGGACGCGCGCTGGATGGCCGTCGTGGTGGTGTGCTTCGGCCTGGATGCGTTTTGGATGCAGCAGGAGGCGCGTGTGCAAATGGTGCCGATGCCCAATGGCTTTCAAGTGGCATCTCCGCAGGTCAAACGCTTGGGAGAACTGGCGCAAACACACGGCGCACTTGCCATCCACCCCGTTCCTTGGTTTCAAATGGGCAGCGAAAGCGTTGGCCGGGAAGGGACCCCACCCGCACACAAGCGTGCGTTGGAAGCGTCCTTGCACACAGGCCTGCCCACCACTGCGACCCACCTGACCCGAATGAGCATCTCCGAATCGCGCACCTTGACCGAATGGATGGCGCCTGGAGGCAGTGCAACGGAACTCCGGGAAGCAATCGGCGAATGGCCCGAAGCGGCAAGCGTCCTGCTCTACGCGTGCGATAACCCCTCGACGTGGTCACCAGATGATCAGCGAATGTGGCGCTCCGGCGAAGCAACGTCCGACCCAGCCGTACGCTTGTTGCGGCTCGATGTCTTTTTTGCCCAGCCGCCCTCGGCCCACAACCCGCAACCTAGCGATTGGCATTGGAACGGCCTCAACCGCAGCCCTTACGCCGAGGCCTTGGAAGACGGGCGCATTGCACGGGAACGCCTCAACGCCTACCTCATCGCGGACACCCTACAACCGGATAGCGCATGGTTAGGTCGGTCTGTGGAAGCCAGCTGCTGGTTTTGGCACGGCAGCGAGCACGCCGGACGTGATGCTCTTCAATTCGAGTGGGTATGCGAGGCCGAGTGGCCAGACGGATCGCGGAATTGGCTGGAGCACGTGCCAGTGGCGGCATGCGGAGAGCACGCAGGGGATTGGACCCGAGCGGCCGTCAACGTGCAGTTGCAGGATTTGCCCGAACGGCTGTACTTCTTCGCCGTCGGTTTTGAATCGGATGGCGACAGCATTTATGCCGATGCGTTCCGGGTGAAGCCGCTGCCGCTGTAAATTTGCCGCGCATGGCACGCATCCTCACCGGCATTCAAAGCACAGGCACCCCCCATTTAGGCAACCTGCTCGGCGCCATTCAGCCCGCCATTGACCTCGCGCATCAATCGGAAAACGAGTCGTTCTTGTTCATCGCCGATATGCACTCCCTGACGCAGGTGAAGGACGGAGCGACGCTGCGGGAAAACACCTACGCGGTGGCCGCCGCCTGGCTCGCGTTTGGCCTCGACACCGAGCGAACGGTCTTCTACCGCCAAAGTGATGTCGCAGAAGTGACCGAACTCGCGTGGTACCTGAATTGCTTTTTCCCGTACCAGCGCCTGACGCTCGCCCACAGTTTCAAGGACAAGGCAGATCGGTTGGAAGACGTGAACGGGGGCTTGTTCTCCTACCCCATGCTGATGGCCGCGGACATTTTGCTGTACGATGCGGATTTTGTGCCAGTAGGCAAAGACCAATTGCAGCATTTGGAGATGACCCGAGACGTGGCCAGCCGGTTCAACCACAAGATGGGCGAGACCTTCGTGGTGCCGAAGGAATTGATCCGCGAGGAGACGCAGCTCATCCCCGGATTGGATGGCGAAAAGATGTCCAAGTCCAAGGGCAACACCCTCGATATTTTTGCCGATGCTGGCGCATTGAAAAAGCGCATCAACAAAGAAATTGTCACCGACGCGACGCCGTTGGAGGACCCCAAGGATCCCAACGGAGCGGTCGTCTACAACTTGTACAAGCTCCTTGCCTCGGACAGCGACGCGGCGAACATGGCGGAATCCCTCCGTGCAGGTGGCTACGGTTGGGGGCACGCCAAGAAGGCCCTACTGGAGGCTGTGCTTGATGGATTCGCGAGCGAGCGCGAAGAATTCAACCGCTGGATGAGCGACAAAAGCGCCCTAGACGCGGAATTGGCCAAAGGCGCCGAACGCGCCCGAGCGGTGGCCCAACCCGTCCTCGACCGGGTCCGTGAGAAAATCGGATTCTGAGCAAAGACTCTACGTTCGGCTGAGTTGACTCAGTCCAGAATCGGAGCGCCGTACTTGGCTTGGTACTTCCGGTACAACTGCCGCTGGCGGTTGTCCAAGTCGATGGCGCGGCCCTGGATGAACGCTTCCGTCAGATAATTGGTCCGCATATCGAGGGCGTCACCTTCTGAAATGAAGAGGGTGGCGTCCTTTCCGGTTTCGAGGCTACCGCAAAAAGCGTCCACGCCGATGACCTTGGCGGCGTTCAGTGTGATGCTCTGAACGGCCTGTTCGTAGGTCAAACCGTAAGCGTGTGCTGTGCCGGCATAGAAGGGCAGGTTACGCACGCCCATATGCTCCATTCCTCCTGCATTTTGCAAACAAAACAGCACGCCCTCGTCCTCGAGCTCCTTCGCCAACCGGAACGGGGCGTCGACGTCGTCCTCGGCAAAACGCGGCAAGGAGTGCACCCGCTTGACCATGACCGGCACGTTGTTATCGCGCAGCAAATCCGCCACCGCAGGAGCGTCCGTGCCACCCACAATCACGAGGTGCGCAATGCCCATTTCCCGCTTAAAGTGCACGGCTTCAGTGATCTGGCGAACGTCGTTCGCGTGCACGTACAAACGCAAGGTGCCATCGAACAGTCCGCGCATCGCCTCTTGGCGGAGGTCGCGCACCGCGGTACTGGACCGCTCGCCGGCCTCGGCATACGCCTTGGCTTCGGAGAAGAAGCGTTGGATTTCGTGACGTTCTTGGCCGTAGGTCTTCCGCTTGCGGATGTCGATTTTGCCGTCCTTCCAGTGGCGGTGATGGGTCACCGGCCAATTCAGGTGGATGCCGTCCACGGTCTTCAACGCTGCGTCCTCCCAGTTCCAGCCGTCGAAATGCACAAAGGCACTCGAGCCGCTGATGACGCCGCCGCGTGGTGTGATCTGCCCCATCAGTACGCCGTTGGACCGCACCGTCGGTGTGACCTCGCTGTCCGTATTGAAGGCGATGATGGAACGCACGTGCGGTTTGAACGTACCCACTTCTGCGTCATCCCGGGTGGCACGCACGGCGCCGATTTCCTGCAATCCAAGGGTGGAGTTGGGGGCGATGAAACCGGGGTAAATGTGGCGACCATTGGCCTCAATGACGCGGTTGTAGCGCGCGCGATCCACGGTGCGGGCGAACCCGACGTACTCGATTTTTCCATCGCGAAAACCGATGGCCGCATTTTCCAAGGCATCGCCGGTACCCAAATGCGCCGTTCCACCCAAAATCAAAATGCTCTCCTTTTGATCGGGAGCTGGCGTCGGCTGAGCAACAGCTGCAACCGCCACTCCCACACCCAGAACGAGGGTCAATAGTGCTTTGTAATT
>DJYV01000010.1 GCA_002448555.1 Flavobacteriales bacterium UBA6969 | reverse complement strand
GTCTACCAATTTCACCACACCCGCCCAGTCAGAAAGGGGTGCAAAGGTAGGAATACGGATATTTCGATGGAACTTGCAGGCGATGAATTTCGGATGTCCTCATCAAAATCGCTTGTGCGCCCTCTTTTTGTGGCTGGCCGGGGCTGCTGCCTCGGTTGCAATAGCGCAAGAAAGCGAACCCATTCGCATCCAAATTTTGCAGGCGGACGCCATCCTTCGGGACCGTTCGCAACCCGATGTGCAGCGGTTGATTGGCGGGGTGCTCTTGGGCATGGAGGACAGCCGTTTGCGGTGCGATAGCGCCTGGCGGTATGACGATGGAACCTTCCGGACCATGGGCAATGTGCAGTTGACGGACGGTCCTCAAACCCTGCGAGCCGATGAAATGGAGCTAAGCCCGGAGACCCAGTGGGTGCGGGCCAAATCCGATGCGGACCGCCGCGTGCAGTTGGATGCAGAGGCCGGGCAGTTGACGTGTACGGTTTTGCGTTACCATTTGAAGCGCGAAGTGGCCTTGTTGCCTTCAGGCGGGCGATTGCAAGACGACGGCCGGTCGGTTGAGTTTCAACACGGTCAATACCAAGCCAAGACTGCGTTGCTGATGCTCGGAGGTTCGGTGCACATGGACAACGCGGACTACACCTTGGACTCCGATAGCTTGCATTGGCGAGAAGAAGTGGATGAATTTTCGTTTCACGGTCCGAGTCACCTGCGCACGACGGATGAGCGCTTTGAATTGCGCTGCAGCAGTGGCGAATTTGATGTGGAGACCGAGTCGGGGTGGTTTGGGGGCGCCGGGGCTCCCGGGGTTGAGTTGCGCAACGACGAGGTGTGGCTCGAGGCCGATAGCGTTCACCTTCCGCCAGATACCTTGCTCCCCGCTACTGCAGTGGGGGAGGTGGACATCACGGACACCTTGGAATTGTGGACGTTGTCAGGGCATTACGCGGAACGGTTGGAACGGGGTGAGGAATTTGACGTTTGGGTGGCCGGGAAACCGGAGCGGCGGGCGTGTTGGGTTGACGCCGGGGAGGAGGACACGTTGAAGCTGGTGGCCGATACAATCTCCGTCGTGGGCGGGTTGACCGCCGTATGGCCGGCGGTTGAATTGAGCCAAGGCGATGCCTCAGCGTCCTGTGATACACTCATTTGGAATACCGATGCAGACCGCGTTCAGCTCTTGCGCCGCCCTAAAATGTGGATGGAAGGCTGGTTGCTCCAGTCCGATTCGTTGGAATGGGCCGTGGTGGAAAACCGACCCGAATCGCTGCGTGCGGCGGGCCATGCGAGTTTGATGATGCCCATTGACAGCGGGGCGTGTTACCAGCAAATCGCCGGTCGGGAAATTACAGGTCGCTTCGCCTCGAATGCCTTGGAGGCTGTTTGGGTCAATGGCAATGCGCAAAGCGTTTATTTCGATAGCGAGGCCGATGCGCCATGCGCTGAATTCAACCAGTCGTTGTGCAGCAAGATGCGCATGGACTTTGATGACGGTGAGGTCAAACGCATTGTCCTGTTGGATCGCCCGGAAGGGCAGTGGAAATCGGGTGATGCCGATACGCCCGTATTGGAGGGGTTAAACTGGGTGAATTCGCCGGAAGTGAAGCGCGAGTAGCCATCCCTGCATTTCGTGTCTTTCGTCGGTGTTCGGATGCCAACTTGCCACCTCGGTTGGGGGGATTGATTCAAGGGGTGAGTGGGGTGGCGTTGGCGGTTGCGATGCCGGTAGTTGGCTTTGGACAACAGCCGGGTTGGGTGCAAGATGTGCCTTGGATTCAAACGGCTTCGGTGGATGTGCATTCCTGGAGCGCGGGGGAGACGTTTGCCCTGCAGCAGCAAGCGCTCTTGCTGGAGCACGGTGCGGTCGCATTGGGCTTCACCCAAATTGGGACATTCAGCCGCTTGGCGGTTTGCGCCGGGACGCAAGTTGAGTTGACCCCGCAGCTAGAGGCCCAGCTCCGCATAGGTTGTATGGCCAGAAGGTGGTTGCCGGCGAACGGGGTTCGCTGGACCGTGCGCCCCAATCTGCACGCACTGATTCGCGGCCAAGGGAACGATGGCCAGACGGTAACGCTGGGCTTAGCATTCGCCCCGGAAGGTCCGTTGCCACACGTCCAAGCGAGGGAGGAATTGGTAATCCAGTTGAAGGGGGTTGTTGAACGCAACGGACGGCGCTTGCAAGCCCGTTGCTCCTGGACAGCAGCTGGAGCAGCACTGGAGTGGCAGTGGTTGGCTCGGTTGGATGCTCAATCGTATGTGGGGGCCTGTTGGCGCATGCTGCCTGGATTTTTGGGGATTCTCGGCAGCCGGGAATGGCCGGAGGGCGTGGCAGCAGAAGTACACTGGCGCACAGCGCAGACAAGTGGACCCGATGCGCGGGCGAGCCAACGGTTGGAATTTCGCGGGCACTGGAAGGTGGACCCACTGGCTTTTCGCTTCACGCTGATTCCATTTGCGGATGAAGGGGCACCGGGTGCGGTGAGCGCATTTTTTGCCTACCAATTCGGCGCCTGGAGGTTCAAGCAAAGCGTTACAACCTGGACGCTTGATGCCGGGCGACGGGCCTACATCCCGGAGCCATCGTGGATAGGGACTTCCTACCGGATGCTTTCCGGATCGGGCTACCGAATGGCCTCCCTGCTGCAATTCAACCACCCAAATGGTTGGTCGTGGTTAGCCATGGTTGTCCGTTCCAATCGGCCGGCCGCACTGGAAGTCGGCGACAATATGTTGACATTGACCTCTGCACAAACTGAATTCAACCTGTCCATCCGCATGAACTTGTGACGCTATCTTAGCCAAAAGACTATCGACTAATGGCAACGACTTCGGACATCAAAAATGGCCTCGTGTTGAACCACAACAACGGCCTGTGGCAGATCATTGAGTTTCTGCATGTCAAGCCCGGCAAAGGAGCGGCGTTTGTGCGAACAAAGCTCAAAAACCTTCAAACGGGAAAGGTGGTTGATCACACCTTCAACGCAGGGGTGAAAATTGACCCCGTCCGGATTGAGACCCGCGAATACCAATACCTGTACAACGACGACCAGAGTTTTTTCTTCATGAACCTCGAGTCGTTTGAGCAGATTCCGATTGAGCGCCATGTCATCAATGCGCCAGAATTTTTGAAGGACGGGCTGGTTTGCCAATTGCAATTTCATGCGGACGAGGAGCGCGTGTTGAGCTGTGACTTGCCCACCCACGTCGAAGCCGAAATCACGTACACCGAGCCGGGCATCAAAGGCGATACGGCGACGAATACCCTGAAGCCGGCAACTACCGACACAGGGGTTGAAATTCGCGTGCCGTTGTTCATTGACATCGGTGACTTCGTGAAAGTGGACACCCGCAACAAAGAATACGTCGAGCGCGTCAAAAAGTAACCCCATGGCCCACAGCGTCGAACGGCTTGAGCAGCGGCTCGAGGTCCAAGATTACAAGCTGAATGCGTTGCTCGATGTGACGCAGGGCATCAACGCGCGCGCCACCGAGGCGGAATTGCTCGAACAATACCGGGTCACGCTGGCGGAGAATTTGGGCATTCATCGGTTGGTATTGTATGCCAACGACGACGGTTGGAAGTGCCTGTTAACCAATGGTGTGGCTGGTGAAATTCCGGCCGTATTGGAAGCGTCCTTCTTCGACGAAGGCGGGCAAGTTCGTTTGCATTCTTCGCAGGGAAATGAGGATTTTGATGTGGTGATTCCGGTGTTGCATAACGGAGATCCGCTTGCATACCTGCTGGCCGGAGATACCGAGGAAGGCCCGGGGGTGAGCCCCGTTGTGAAGCACCTGCGCTTCATCGAGTTGTTGACCAACGTGTTGATTGTCGCGCTTCAGAACAAGCGACTGGAATTGGAACGTGTGCGCCAAGAAGCAACGCGCCGTGAGTTGGAGCTTGCTGCGGACCTCCAATCCATGCTGGTTCCAGCGGATTGGCCTCGCGACCGAGACGTTGATGTTGCCGCGTTTTACAAGCCTCACTTGGAAGTGGGCGGCGACTATTACGATGTGTTTTCCGTGGATGAGGACAGGTTGGTGTTTTGCATGGCAGACGTCAGTGGCAAGGGCATCGCTGCGGCGTTTCTCATGTCGAATTTTCAGGCGAACCTCCGCGCCATCTTTCAATACGAGCCCAGCGATTTGGTCAAAGTGGTGACCCAGTTGAACAAACGGGTGATGGACAACGCCAAAGGCGAGAAGTACATCACGCTCTTTGCCGCGGTATACAACCGCAGGGACCAGAGCCTGCAATACATGAATTGCGGCCACAACCCACCGGTCTTGATGTCGGCAGACGGCACGACCCAGCAACTTGAGTTGGGATGCTGCGGGCTGGGCATGTTCAGGGAAATTCCGTCCATCGAAGCAGGAACCGTTAACATCCTGCCGGGAGCCACCCTTTTGTGCTACACCGATGGGCTCGTGGAGCAGGAAAATTCAGACGATGTGCCCTTCGGTATGCAGCGGATGGAAGAGGTGGTTCGAGAACGGCGCGGCATGCCAGTTGACGCGGTGCAAGAAGCGTTGATTGAGGCCGTCCGCACCTTCAAAGGTTCGGAGCCCAGCTTTGATGACACCGCCCTGATGGTGGTTCGCTTCAAGTGATGGCTGCGGTCTGCTCTTCGGCATCTGCATCCCCGGTGAGGTTCCATACCATGAGCAAGGCGAAAAACCCCCAGAACAGCGCACTGGCTTTGTCGGTGTCCAAGTAGTTGTTCAGCACCCCGTGCACGAAATAAGTCATCAGGCCGAGGAAGACCCCCATGGCAAGGTTGCGTTGATCCCGGTTGCGCAGTTGGTTTTGCACCTGGAATCCCAGGTGCAGGCAGAAGCCCAATAAACCCACGGCAAAAACCATCCCGAGGATGCCTTGCTCTGCAAGCGGTCCGAGGTACTCGCTGTGCGCATTTCCGCCGTCGGCGTTGTTGGTGCTGATGATGGTGCGGTCTTCAGAACGCTGGAACGGGGCGTACACAAATTGATAGGTCCCCGGCCCCCAGCCACTGACCGGGCGCTCTTGGAACAGCGCGAGGGCAGCGTTCCACCGGTTGAGGCGCTCCAAATTTGACGCGTCACTCGAGACATTGGAGATCGATTCCACGTGTTCGGCGAGGTCATCAGACGAGTCTTGTTCGTTGCGTTGAAGCTGAATGAGCAGCGCATCTTGGGCTACCCACAGGAACCCCAATACCAGGACCCCCGTACTCACCAGCGTGCGCAATCGAAGACCAAGTTTCATTACGCCGAACAACGCACCAACCGCCGCGAGTGAGAC
>DJYV01000047.1 GCA_002448555.1 Flavobacteriales bacterium UBA6969 | reverse complement strand
CCCCATTCGCGTCCGGTTGACTTTTTGATGTTGGTCCAATCCCGCTTACCGACGTATTTGAACCCGGAGCGGCTCAAGACGGGCAGGAACACCCAGGGCAATGCCCCCTGTTTCCATTGATCAACGGTCGATCGCTCGCCAAAGGCGATGCCCAATTCGACGTGCATGATGACCAACATGATGAGGTTCACCCCTGGGATGACCAAGAGGATGAGCCAATACCAAGGGCGTCCGATGGCTTTGAGCCATGTCCAATAGTTCAATCCCGGAATGAACCCGTGGGTTCTATTCAGTCCAGCCCGTTCGAACAGGGCGGGGAGAAAAACGATATGCTCAATGAGCAGGATACCAAATAAAATCCAGGGGATCAATTCCATTTTTCAATTCTTTAAAAGGCCCGATGTGCTCGTTTCGAACGCTCGAAGTTCGTGAATTTATGCCCTGGACGGTGCCAACGTATGACAAGTCCGGGTGCGAGCAACGCGGCGGTATGGGGCGCAGGAACGGGACGGAGGTGCAGGGCTAAGTTTTCACTGACGTCGAAAGACAGCAGGTTGGCATCGACGTGGGCGTCGAGGATGCTCAGGGCATGGACACCGACCAAGGCAAACCAACTGAGGTCGCGATTTCGCCGGTAAAAGGCTTCTTCGCTGCGAGCGGTTTGCAATGCGTTGTAGTAGTTGGGAACCGTAGCCGGATCGGATTTTTCCAGTTCGATGAGGTCAGCCCGGGCAGCGTCCAATTGTGTTAAGTTGAAACCGATGGAGCTGATGCAGTAAGCTATGCCGCCCCACATCACAGGAGCTTTCCAATATTTGCGGTTCGCAATTTGACCGGCGCCGGGAATGAATGTGGCCAACCGCGTCACGCGTTTAATGCGCAGGTCTTCGAGGGAATCTTGGGCCGGAATGGCATCATTCTGCCCCCAAAGTGAGGCAGTGGGAGAGAGCGTGCACAATGCACAAGCCCAAACGACAATCCGCAACGTTCGCATCAAAGTCCGAGCAAGTTGAGGAGGTTGTCCAACTCGATGGCATCCTTGAAATTCAACTCAATCTTACCGCCGCCTTCTTTGTCTTTTCGCAGGTGGGAGCGCTGGCCGTACTTCAATCGGAGATCGGCTTGAACCTGTTGTTCATCGAAGGTGAGTACGGGTTTGGATTGGGAGCGAGAAGTGGCTTTGCTCTTGCGGACACGGGCCAATTCTTCTACGGCACGTACCGAAAGCTGCTCCGATTCAATGCGATTGAAAACAGTCTTTTGCCATGCGGGGTCATCGATGGCAATGAGGGCACGTGCATGGCCCATGCTGATGGTTTTGTGCCGAACGGCGAGCTGCATTTCTGCGGGGAGCTGCAACAAGCGAACGTAATTGGTGATGGTGGAGCGGTTCTTGCCCAGGCGCACCCCGAGGTCTTCGTGCGTCAGTTCGCACTCGTCGATCAGTCGTTTGAACGAAATGGCAATTTCGATGGCGTGCAGGTCTTCGCGTTGAATGTTCTCAACCAAAGCCATTTCGAGGAGGGTTTGGTCGTTGACTTCGCGGATATAAGCCGGCACTTCTTCGAGTCCGGCCAACTGCGCAGCGCGAAACCTCCGTTCGCCGGAGATGATTTGGTACTTGTCAGCTCGAACTTTGTGCACCGTGATGGGCTGGATGATGCCCAATTCGCGGATGCTTTGAGCGAGCTCTTCCAACAGGTTCGGGTCAAATTCCCGTCGTGGCTGCTCGGGGTTGTTGTCGATTTGTGAAATGGTCAATGAGCAGATATTGCCGGCCATTGAGCCAATCACAGGAGGAGCATCCTTCGGTTCTGGATCACCCGTTGCCGGGGCAGGAGCGCCGGGGAGCAAGGCGCCAAGACCTCTTCCGAGTGCTTGTTTCTTGGACATGCCGTGCTGGAGGATCAGTTGGAAACAGGGATGATCTTTTCCTCATCCGTCAGCTGCGTCATCTGGTTGCGCTGGAGAATCTCTCGGGCGAGGTTCAAGTAGTTGATGGAACCTTTGGATGAGGCGTCGTGCATAATGATGGACTCTCCGAAACTCGGGGCCTCGCCTAAACGCGTGTTCCGGTGGATGATGGTCTTCATCACCAGGTCTTGGAAGTGTGTGCGCACCTCGTCAACGACTTGGTTCGCCAGTCGCAGGCGGGTATCGTACATGGTCAACAAAATGCCTTCGACTTCGAGTGAATCGTTCAATCCGTTTTGCACGATTTTGATGGTGTTGAGCAATTTGCCCAATCCTTCGAGCGCGAAATACTCGCACTGCACAGGAATGAGAACGGCGTCCGCTGCGACGAGGGAGTTGATGGTAATCAAGCCAAGACTGGGTGAGCAATCGATGATGATGAAGTCGTAATCGTTGCGCACGGTGTCCAAAGCCTTGCGCAACTGCTGCTCGCGCTCTGCTTTGGAAATCAATTCAATTTCAGCGCCTACCAAATCGATGCGCGCCGGAAGCAAGTCGAGGTTGGGGCTTGAAGTGGCTACAATGGAGTCAGCAAGGTTGGTGTCACCGAGAAGGGCCTCGTAGGTGCCTTTGTTTACGGCGTTCAGGTCGATGCCTAGGCCGGACGTCGCATTGGCTTGTGGATCGGCGTCAATCAAGAGGGTCTTGTATTCCAAAACACCGAAACATGCGCCCAAGTTGATGGCCGTGGTGGTTTTTCCTACCCCTCCTTTTTGATTCGCGATTGCTATGACTTTGCCCATGACGTTCTGTTTGTGCTGTTGGGTTCGCAAGGACCGTTCCAAGTTGTGAATTCAACGTGAAATCCGGAGATTTTCGTACGCAAACGGATGCCTTTTGACCCCTCTCAAAGGTAGCAGGTTGAAAAGAGAAGCGCGCGAAAAGTTATTCACTGTTTCGCGCGCTATTGTGCAGTATGAAGGAGGCCTTCAAGGGGCCATTCAATCTGGGTTAGAGATCATCAAAACTGATGTCCTCCGTGGCATTTTCGCTCTCCTTTTCGCTCGATTCTCCCGCGACTGATTCGGCCTCCGCCTTGGCCTTGCGCTCCGCAATGGGATCGCGGTAATTGCCCGTGGCCATCAATTCGTCAATCTTTTGGACCGCGTCAACAAACCCTTCCTCGAAGTTTTCGAAATCTTCTCGGTACAGGAAAATCTTGTGCTTCTGGTAGTGCACATTGCCATCGTCATCAAACCGGCGTTTGCTCTCCGTGATGGTCATGTACAAATCCTGGCCACGGGTGGCTTTGACATCGAAGAAGTACGTGCGTTTTCCGGCGCGGACGGGGCGGGAATAGATTTCCTCTCGGTTGTTTTGATCGCTCATCATTCAAACTCTATCGTTGCTAATATATTCGTCCCAGTGCAAGAACCAAAACGAAAGCGATAAATCTGCACGGCTTTAGCGCAGCAGCTGGAGGTGTCCGCGGTAGGTATGGGGCAGGGCCAGCAGGTCCAAAATGAAGGCTTCGTAATAGTACAGACCGTCGGGAGCAAAATGCACGCCATCGCTCACTTGGCCCAACCACGGTTCATTCTGGGAATTCGTTTGCCACACCAATTCACCCCATCGGTTGTAGACGTTGAGTTGGTAGTCGGAGACACCTAGGGCCACGGGCAACCAAACATCGTTAAGGCCGTCTTGATCGGGCGTAAAGGCGTTGGGTGCATAAAATACTGTTCCTGAAACAGCTACTTGGCCGATGGCTGTGTTCGTACAGCCGGCTTCATTGATCACGGTTTGCACGACGTCAAAGTAGCCGCCGTCACTGAACGTGTATGTTCCATTGCATTCGCTGGATGATCCTCCGTCTCCGAAGTTATAATAACAGGACACATTGCCCGTCGCCAACGTTTCGTATTCGATGACCGGATTGAGGATGTCCACCTGGTTGGGGGTGATGTTGAAGCCGGCACTGGGAACGGCTTGTACCTCGACTAATCCCGACTGGGTGAGCAGCAATTCTTGGCTGCAGTAGCCCGTGGAATTCATGGTCAGCGTAACGCTGTACGTCCCGGGATTTTCATAGACATGAACCGGATTCGCCGAGACGGAGGTGGTGCCGTCTCCGAAGTCCCACAGGTAAGTTGTTGCCGTTTCCGTCTCGCTCGTGTTGTTGAACGAAACCGAATGCGGCGGACATCCGATGGGAGGTCCCCCTTGAAAACCGATGCTCGGGTCAGCGATGACCCAGACCTCCTCGGTTGCAGTGACTTCGCACCCGTTGGCGATGGCCGTCACCTCTACTGTGTATGTGCCGGGTTCGGCGTAGACGAGGTTGGAGACTGAAGAGCCGTTGACGGTTGCGCTCACCGTTTCCCCCCCAAAGTCCCACGAATACGTCGTGATGGGGTCGTTTTCCACCAATGGCATCAAGGAGAAGTTGTTGGTCGAAAAGCACTCGGGGTCGGGCGCTTCGAAGGCCGGGTCAATTTCAGGGAAAATCTCCACTGTGGAGTAAGCCGTATCAGCGCACGTGTAGGGCGTCGTTACGATGAGTTCGACCGTGTAGACACCATCGCCGGGGTAGGTGTAGGATGGCGATTCTTCTGTTGACGTGTCGTC
>DJYV01000164.1 GCA_002448555.1 Flavobacteriales bacterium UBA6969 | reverse complement strand
CGGCCTCGAAGAGCTCGGCATAAAGTGTATGCGCAAGCTCGAACAATATGCAGATATTGGAATCGAAATGTTAGACTGGGATGGTAACGAATAGTTTTTCTTCCAGAAGAATGATCGAAAAACAGCGTAAACGAGTCTTGGCCCATATTTTTAGGCTGAGGCCATAAAGTCGCTTTTTTTTAGACAAAACTCAGGAAACCGCGAACACTATCACACCTCAAAACCAACAAAAAACGCCCCAAAAGAGGCGTTTTTGCTATGAATTGGCTTCGGCGGATTTACGAAGATCCGCACCAGCCAGTGAATCGTTTTACATCGGTTGTGAGCGCAGCTCACCAAATGGAGTTGACGGCGCTGACCGCCTTGGCTCCGAGGCCGCGAAAGAATTCCAATTCCTTCTCCCTGCGCCGGCGAATGAGATCGCCGCAACAATGGAATTCCGCCGCATACCCCAGCACCACGTTGTCCGTGTAAACCGATGGGGTAAAGAAATCTGTCATTCTCCCTTTTACGGGAAAACCTCATCCAAGGTTGCAATACCGCGCTAAAGTGCGTTTCTTCATACCATGATCACACGCATCGCCATCGCATGCTGCCTCTTCCTTGGCTTCGGCCTTGCGGCCAACGCTCAAACCCAACAAACCTTCGAATACGGCGGCATCGAACGCACCTACTACCTCGATCTCCCCGCCGACCTGGCTACGGGGGCACCATTGGTGTTCGTTTTGCACGGCTACACGAGCAGCGCGTGGGTCATCCGCAACTACTCCGGCTGGTCCACCATCGCAGCCAACGAAGGTGTTGCGGTATGCTACCCGCAAGGAACCTTGGACTACAACGGCATATCCCACTGGAACGCCAACATGGGTATCAGCACCACCAATGACCACGGTTTTCTGGTGGCGCTCGCACAGCACCTTCAGGAGACCTACAGCCTCAGCACGGAGTGCACCTATTCTTGCGGAATGTCCAACGGCGGATACATGAGTTACTCGCTGGCCTGCAATCACCCCGATGTATTCCGAGCGGTGGGGTCGGTCACAGGTGCCATGAGCCAATACGACTTCTACAACTGCAACCCCGATGAGGTGGTTCCGATCATCCACCTTCATGGCACGGCCGACTACATTGTGAGTTATAACAATGGCGTCGGTGGAGGCACCTGGGGCAACACGGGCGTTCCCGAGATCATCGACCTCTGGACCGGCATGATGGGGACCACGGAAGTGTACGAGACCGACCTTCCCAATTTGGAAGTGGTGAACCTCTCTTCAGTCGAGTTCTTCCGATACTGCGGTGCGCCGGGCGGGCAGGAATTCCACCATTACCGGGTGAGCGGCGGCGGCCACGACTGGTTCGGCGTGTGGGGCAACCAAGACATCGAGAGCACCGAACTCCTCTGGGACTTCTTCCAATCGCATTGCGCTGGGGAATTCACTTCAATCGAAGAGGAGCCGCAGGCGGAAGCCGAATTGATGGAGTGGACGGGCAACGGATTGCGCGTGCTGGATCGCTGCCACCTGCGGGTTTTTGACCTGCAAGGCCGCTTGGTGTGCAATTGGCCCAATGCATCAGTCGGGCTCGTGCTGCCCCGCGCTCAGTTGATCGGAAGTCCTCTGATTCAAGCGATTGCACCCGACGGCGCCGTGCAAGTCGTTCGCGTTCATTAATTCTCCATTCCGGCCTTGGTGCAGCTCATGCACCTCTGAAAACCTTTGCGTGTTGCGAACGGTTTAATTAGCATGTTTCGCTTCGCATGCCTTCTTGTCTTTGCCTTTGCCAGTTTAGCACCCGTTTGGAGTCAATCGGATGAACCCGCCGTCCAAGCGTGGAACGAAATCCTGCTCGAGGCCGTCCGCAACGACCTCGCCCGCCCCAACGTCCACGCCCGCAACCTGCACCATTTCAGCACCGGCCAGTACGCGCTGCAACTGCTGACTGAAGGCTTGGATGGAACGGCTGTCGATGACGCGGTGGTGTGGCCGGATGCACCCGACGCGATTGGCATGTGGTCTCCAGGCACGACCGGACACCGGGACATGATGGCGGCGTATGCCTTCCGTTTCATTTCCCTGCGGTACGCCGCTTCGCCGGACTGGAGCGAAACCCTTGGGCTGCTGGTCAATGCGTTCATCGACGCCACCGGCACCATCCCCAATAATTTGCTCAACAGCTCAGAAGCTGCGGCCTATGGCACCAGCGTGGCGGAAGCCATTAATAATGCTTACCTCGCGGACGGAGCCAACCAGCAAGGCAACTACGCCAACACCTGTTACGAACCAGTCAATGACCCGCTCGACGTCACCGAGGAGGGTGCGTGCAATTTCACGCTTGAAGACCCCAACCGCTGGCAACCTTTGGCCTTCGGAGGCAGCTTTGTGGACCAAGCGGGCAATGAGACCTTCCAGGACGTTGTGCCATTCAGCGGGGCGAACTGGGGCAACGTCACCCCGTTTGCCCTGCAGCCCAGCGACGCTAGCTACCTCGAGCGCGACGGCTGCACCTACCCCGTGTACTTCGATCCCGGCCCGCCTTCGTTGTTAGGTGAGGCGGACGAGAGTTTGTACAACTGGCAAAACGGTTTTGCCCTCGTCGCCCGCTGGCAAACCCAACTCAACACGGAAGACGGGGTCACGGTCGACATCAGCCCGCGCAGCATAGGCAACCTCAATGCCGACCCCGATTTCCCCGACTACCTCTACAACCAAGTCGAGGGCGGCGATATCGGCCCCGGCCACGCTTTCAACCCCGTGACGGGTATGCCATACGAGCCGGAACAGGTTTTGCGCGGCGACTTCACCCGGGTACTGGCCGAGTTCTGGGCAGACGGCCCGGATTCCGAGACGCCGCCCGGCCATTGGTTCACCATCCTGAACGAAGCGACGGCTCACCCTAATTTTGATTGGCGGTGGAACGGCCGCGGGGAGCCGCTCAGCCACGACGCGTGGTTAGCGCGAACGTATCGGCTGCTCGGTGGCGCGATGCACGATGCGGCCATCGCCACGTGGAGCGTGAAGGGCTATTACGATTTTGTACGGCCCATCTCGGCCATCCGCTACATGTTAGCGCGCGGCCAATGCTCCGACCCGTCGCTCGACAATTTCGATGCGCAGGGCGTGCCCCTCATCGAAAACGTCTTCGAAATCATCGAGGCGGGTGACCCTATTTTGGAAATCCAGCCCCAAGCGCTGGGAATGGTCAAGGTGCACCAATGGGTACCTAATCCCGACACCGGCATCCCGGCCTTCGAATGGCGCGCGGGTTGCTCGTGGTGGCCGTACCAGCGGCCAACGTTTGTTACGCCACCGTTTGCTGGATACGTCAGCGGCCACTCCACCTATTCACGGGCTGCAGCCGAAGTGCTTTCCCACGCCACAGGATCTCCGTATTTCCCCGGCGGCCTTGGAACCTATGAGGTAGAGGCCAACAACTTCCTGGCATTTGAATCCGGACCTACCGAATCGTTTACGTTACAGTGGGCCACTTACCGTGACGCAGCTGACCAATGCGCCCTCAGCCGGATCTGGGGCGGCATCCACCCGCCCATGGATGACATCCGCGGCCGGGTGATTGGCTCGGAAGTCGCCGACCTAGCCATTGCAGCGTATGAGGAGGAAGCCGCTGAATTGTTGACACCCATCGTCTGCCC